>JASHPZ010000023.1 GCA_030037815.1 Thermoplasmata archaeon
AACCTGACCGCGATCCAGTACGTCCCGTCCGACCACGAACTCTACGGCGTCGACCCCGCGAACGACTCGGTGATCCCGTTCGACCCCACGACCATGCGCGAGGCGGGGCCCGCGATCCCGGTCGGCCAGGACCCGAGCGCGATCGCGTTCGACCCGCAGACCGACCTCCTGTTCGTGGCGAACCGCGCCTCGAACAATGTGACCGTCATCGATGCGGCGACGAACCAGGTGTATGTATCCGGGATTACCGTCGGAAGCAGTCCCTTGGCGTTAGTCGACGCTACCGGGGATCACGAGGTCTTTGTGGCAAACGGGAACAGCTCGTGGCTCTCCGTGATCAATGCTGCATCACCGACAGGTGTCCCCGACGTGATTCCACTGACCGCCGACCCGACTTCGCTCGCGTATTCGACCGCGGAGAATTTGGTAGTGTCGACTCTGAGTTCGGGGAGTCAACTCGCGATTATCAACGTCACGGCCCTCGCAGTTCAACTCTCCTTCACTCCGGTCGGAGTCGGCGCGTCCAGCGCGGTATCCATCGGCCAGGGTTACGACGTGGCAGTGTTGAATACGAGCGGGCTTGGCGTTGAGTTGGTCAACCTGACTTTTGCAAATCCTTCGGTTAACAGCACAACGTCGCTCCAATCCCGGACAACGTGGCTTGCGGCGACTAGCTCCGCGAACCTCACATTTGCGTGGAGTCAAACTTCGAGGACCATCGCAAGTCTCAATCTTCCGTCAAACAGCACGAGAGCGAACTCACCGGACCTGGGGGCAGCACTCTCTTCCGTTGCCCTCGCGAAGGGGGGTGAGACAGGTTGGTACTCGTCCGCGGGCTCAAACTTTGTCGGGATCCTGAACTACACTGCAGGGGCAACGGATCCGGACTGGGTGAACGCCGGCCAGCCTGTCCAAACCATGGAGTTCGACTCGACCTCCGATTTGTTGTACGTCGGGACGCGTGGTGCGGTCCTGTCCGTGTCGGCGACCACGGGCGTTGTCTCGGACCGGGACGCCTCGCTCAGCGGCAACAACTCGAACATTCTGACAGGCGATGATGGGATTGTCTGGGATACCAATTCGCAGGAGGGTGTTCTGGGCTTGGACGCCTCGTCGCTGGCAGTCGAGCTTCGACTCAACAACACGACATCAGTCGGCGATGGAGTTACCTCCGTCGCGTTGGACCCGGCACTCAACCAGGTCTACGTAGCAAACTCCACGGCTTCGACGATCACCATCTACAATGCATCCTCGGGTGGCCGGCTTGGGAACTCGATCAACGTACCGAACGGCGCCAGCGCGCTGCTGTTCGACCCGGTTAATCAGCTAGTGTATGCGGCGGGATCGAACCTTTCTCTAATCGATCCGACCGACGCGTCAATCGTCGGGACCATCCCCTTCCCGGCGGATATGGTCCCAGTCGGATCAACTTGGGACTCGAGCCGAGAAGATGTGGTCGTGACGCTGGACTCAACGAACAACTCCACCCCGGGGGAGCTGTTTGTGGTGTCCGGTGGAAGTCCGCCGACGGAGTCCGGGGCGGAGACCATTGTCCCGCTTGGCCTTGACCCGGGTCCCGCCTCGTTCGGTCACTCGAACTCGAGCGTCGCCGCTGCGTCGGGCGTAATGCTTGTGCCGGACCGAGACTCAGGTACGGTGAGCGTCGTCGCCGCTCCACCCGAGATCGAGACTTTCACGGCTTCCCCCCTCACGACGGACGTGGGGTCTACGATCGTGTTCAGCACCGACTCCATCGGGGGGGCCGCTCCCGATTCCCTCGGTTTCCAGGGCCTGCCGCCCGGATGCGTCGGTTCCGCCTCGGGGACCTTTTCCTGCCAGGCCGAGAACGTCGGGCGCTTCAACGTCACCGCCGTGCTGACCGACTCGCTCGGGCGGATGGCCACGGCAGACGTCCAACTGGTCGTTGACGACCAACTCGGCGTCACGGTCTCCTCCACTCCCGAAAATCAATCCGAATTCGACATCGACCAGCCGATCTCGTTCTCCGCGAGCGCCGACGGGGGTACCGCCCCGTTCGAGTTCTCGTGGAACTTCTCGGACGGCGGATCCGCCACCGGACCGTCAGTCGAACACTCCTTCTCGACCGCCGGAAGTCACCTGGTGACCGCCTCGGTGCGCGATGCCACCGGTCAGGTCTCCAGCTCCTCGCTCGTCGTGCTGGTGGCGGCATATCCAATGGTCGCGATCCGAGTCGGCGGCGTCGGTTCGACCGACGTCGGCGTGCCGCTGGGAATGTCCGCTTCGGTGAGCGGCGGAATTTCGCCCGGAGTCGGCGCGTGGACCTTCGGGGACAACACGACGTCCACCGGCCTCGCGGTCTCCCACGTCTGGAACCGCTCCGGGGCCTACGAGGTGCACTTCGCCTACGTCGACGCGGGTGGGCTGGTCGCGAACGCGACCGCCTCCGTCCTGGTCAATCCGGCGCTCGGAGCGACGGTCGCGATCTCGCCCGATGCGAACGGAACCGGCTTTCTCTTCGCGTCCAACATCTCGGGCGGGACCCCACCCTTCACCGTGGAGTGGGAATTCGGAGACGGCAGCTTTGGGTTCGGAACGCCCGCGTCGCACGCCTACGCCGAACCCGGATTGTACAACGTCTCCGTGAACGTCACGGACGCCGCCGGGGTGTCCGTCGCCACCTCGACGCTGGTGGTCGTCTCTGCGCCGTCCGGCGGGAGCGGGACCGGGAGCACGCCGTACGCGGCGCTGATACTGGGTCTGTTGGTGGGCGCGACCGTGGCGGCCCTCGTGATGTTCGTCGCGGGGTCAGGTCGCCGGCGTCCGCCGTCGCATCCCCCGTCGCCGTACGTCCCGCCGACCGGACCGCGCTAGACTACGACCGAGGCGCACCGCGGTCGCGGGCGGACGGCCGGCCGTCAATGCCGGCCTGGACGAAACCATACCGAACGGGAACTCGCCGCGCGGCGTGGGTCCAGTATTCGCAGCGAGTGCACCGCTGACCGAGGACCACGGTCTCTCCGCTGAGCGTCCGGTTCCGGATCGGGCGCAGCGGGGCGCCGCACACCGGGCAGTCGGTCGGGCTCGGGGTCTTCGGCCGTTCCCGGTACCGCACCGTGAGTCGAATACCGGGGGTTTCGACCAGGATCCGACGTAGCCGGGCACCCCCCACCGCGGCCAGCGGCTCATCGCGGCGGATCACGTCGAGCAGCGCCGCCCGGAACGCGGCCTGCGAGGCGTACGAAGCTCTCCCGCCGCGAACGACCCGGCGGGCGGCCCGCTGGATCTGTTCCGTCGAGGCGCGGCGGAACCGGGGCGCGGCGGCGTTACGCGGCGGCGCGTCCGTGTCGCCCTTCTCGGGCACGGATCTCCTCCTCGTAGAACCGCTCGGCGAAATCGGACTCGGCCGCGCGGATGGAGAGCGGCCCGGTCCCCTCCTGTCCGAAGTAGTTCAGCAGCGCCGCCGCCGCGCCGAGGCGCACGGCGCGGCTCTTGAGCCGCGGCGAGAACTTCGGGAATCCGGTCGTCTTGAGGGCTTTCTCCGACACGCCGCGGAGGCGGTCGTAGAGCGGCCGCTCGAGGCGGATCGGCCGGGAACGGAAGCGCGCGGGAACGAGCGGGTGTCCGGTCTGGATCGCGTGGACGAGCGTGAGATGGTCCCGGATCGGGCCGGCGAGGTCGAACGTGATCTCCCCGAGCTCGAGCCGCTCGGCGCTCGCTTCCACCGCACGGAACCGGGCGCGGGTCATCGGGTGAAAGCGCAGCAGCATCCGGTCCTCCAGGGCCGCGAAGTTCGGGTCCGCGATCGTCGTCCAGTAATCCTGCGCGCCCGCGGTCCGGACGTTGTAGTTCACGGAGAAGAAGGAGCGGAAGGTGTACGGCCCGACGGTGCCGAGGGTCGTTTCCCACTTCACCTCGCGCTGCTCCATCACGAGCTTGAGCGGTTCGACCATTCCGCGGTACTTGAACCAGTCGTTGAATTCGGGGACGATGAAGTTGAACGTGCGGCCGGTGTACGCGGAACCGACCCGAAGGAACTGCACCGGCGTGATCCCGCCGCAGTACCGGTTGCGGCCGGGCAGCCCGTGCGCGGGGACCCCGCTGCGGGGGTTGCCGCGGACGAGGCCGTCGATCGAGAAGGTCTTGCCGGTCCCGGGCGGCCCGAACAGCGCGAGGTGGAACCCCGTCGCGCCGGTCGGCCGGCCGGTCGGGGCGAGCAGCGGGACGTCCGCCAGCGCGTACTGCTGCAGGATCGCGATCAGCGAGTCGAAGTAGAGTTCGTCTCCGAACAGTTCCCGCAGGTAGCCGGCGAGTCGGTCGACCGTGAACGTGCGACCGAACGCGACCGTCGCCTCGAGGCGGTCCCGGAGCACCTCCCGGAGGTGGTCGAGGAACTCGGAGTCCATCGCCCGGATCTCCGCGCGCTCGTCGGGCACCGGCTGGACGGCCGACGGCTCGATCGACTCGCTCCGGACGACTTCGTCCGCCAGCAGCTGTCGTAGCTCTTCCGGGTACGGAACCTGGTAGGTCCGATCCCCCCGGCCTTCCGGCAGCTCGAGCAGGAAACCGCGCCGTTTGAGGCGCGTGAGGAGTCGGTTTGCGTCCTCGAACACCCGTTCCCGCAAGAGGCGCGTTCGCAACTCGGAGGCGTGGAACTTCGCGGGCTGGTGCGCGACTCCGCGCAGGGTGCGGCGGCGGTCCGAGTCGGAGACGAGGTCCGCGAGCACGCGGGCGACGGGGACGTCGGCCGCGACGATCTCGAGGCCGGCGGACGCTGCCACCGGCCGCCTCCACTCCCGCGACCGCCTTTATATTAATCTCCACGACAACCGGCGGCGTGGTCGGCCGCAGCTTCTCCGGCTACGAACGCGAGCTCCGCACGGTGCTCGAAGGAGACCCCGCGACGGTCCGCGCGTACGCGCGCGGCCTCCCGCCGGGAGCGCGCACCGAGTTCGAGCGCCTCGTCGACCACCCGTACCTGGTCGTCCGCGGCGCGGGGTCGCTGGGCTTCGACCTCGTGGCGCTCCGCCGCGACTTCGCCTTCCCGATCGAAGTCAAGGCGTCGTCCGAGGCCGTGATCCGATTCACCGCCGCGAGCGGGCGGGCGAACGCCCAACTGGAGGCGCACCGGCGCGCGGTCGCCCGGGTCGGCCTGACCGTCATCTACGCCTACCGGCGCATCGGCCTCCGCGGAGAGGAGCCGTGGCGCCTCTACGTGGCCGGGGCGGTCCCTTCGTCCGGGGTGCTGGGCACGGTCTGCCGTCGCCTCCCACCGGTCAACTCGACCCGGGAGGGCAACGCGATCCTCCGATGGGAGGAGGGCCAGCCCCTCTCCGAGTTCCTTCTCCGGACCCGGTTCCTCGAGCGCCCGGTCGCGGCCGGCTGATGTCCGTCCACGTCGCGGCCGTCGGGTACGCGAAGTTCGGGAAACGGCCGGAAGACCTGGTCGCGCTGGCGGCCGAAGCGGGCACTGCCGCCCTCGAAGGGGTGGGCCGGAAGCCGGTCGACCTCCTGGTCGTCGGCAGCATGATGGCCCACGGGCCGCACGGTCCGGAGGCGCTGCTGCCGCGGCTCGCCGGTCGGCTGAGCCTCGAGTCGGCGGGGGGGCTGCGGGTCGACGGCGCGAGCGGCACCGGCGCGATGGCGTTCCATGCGGCGGTGCTCGCGCTCGAGTCCGGGCGGTATCAGCGGGCCCTCGTCGTGGCCGCCGAGAAGATGACCGACCGCTCGACCCCCGACAACACCCGCGACCTGGCGGCCTCGCTGCACTCGAGCGAGGTGGCCGCGGGGGCGACAATGCCCGCGCTCGCGGCGATCGTCGCGCGTCGGTATCTCGACCGATTCGAGTTCGCGACCGACGTGATCGACGCGGCCGCGCACCACGCGCGGTCGATGGCGCTCGACAATCCCAACGCGCATTTCTTCGGAAAACCGGTGACCGAGGCGGAGATCGCGGCGAGCAAGCCGGTGGCCCTCCCGCTCCGGTTGATGCACTGCTCCGCGATCTCGGACGGAGCCGTCGGGGTCGTCCTGGAGCGCGGGCATGGCCCCACGACGGTGCTGGGGCTCGGGCAGGGATTCGAGGCCCTCCGCCTCGTCGACCGGGCGGACCTGACGACGTTCGCCGCGACGCGGATCGCCGCGGCGCGGGCCTACGAGTCGGCCCACCTGACCCGGAAGGAGGTCCAGGTCGCCGAGCTCCACGACGCGTTCAGCCCGTTCACCCTGATCCACATGGAGGACATCGGCCTCTGCGGACCGGGCGAGGCGCCGGGCTGGCTCAGGAAAGGTTGGGTCCGTCGCGACGGCCGCGTACCGGTGAACCCCTCGGGCGGGGTAGTCGGGCGGGGCCACCCGGTGGCGGCGAGCGGACTCGCCGAGATCGCGGAGGTCGCTCTCCAGCTGGCGGGCGATGCGGGACGGCATCAGGTCGCGCACCGCCCCAAGGTCGGACTCGCCCAGGCCGTGAGCGGGATCGCGTCGCAGAATTTCGTCACGATCCTGGGGCGGGGCGCCGCATGACCGCGGACGGGTCGCTCGAGGTCCGCCGGTGCGAGACGTGTCAATCTCGGTACCTGCCGACCGACGGCCCGTGCCCCCAGTGCGGGGGCCTCGCGAGCCTTCCGCTCGCCGTCCCGCCGCGCGGGTCGGTGCTCGCCGCCACGGAGCTCCAGTACCCGGCCGCCGGCTGGACCGCGCCGCACCCGATCGCGCTGGTCGAGGTCGCGGAGGGCGTACGGCTGCTCGGGATCGTCGAAGGTCCCTTGCCGGCGACCGGCGAGCTTGTCGAGGTCCGGCGGGACGGCGAGGTGTACCGCGTGCGGGCCGCCCCGCGCGAACGCGGGGAGGGGGACTCTCCGAAGGCCGGTTCGGCCGCGCCTTCCTTTGAACCCCCGAGGTGAAACCACCACTGGATTAGCAATCCAGCGCCTTGCCGGGCTGGGCCATCCCCGCGCGGCCCGGCGAGCGAGGACCCCGCCTTAAGGCTTCGCCCGGCGACGCGGGGCCGGCGGCGATGTTCTCCAGCCGTCCCGTGATTCGGCGGACGTCGGGGGCCCCCGGCGGCGTCCGGACGAACGCGACTTAAGCGCGGCTCGAACTCCACCGGTTCGTGGCCGCCTCCCGGGCCGTCGGCTTCCTCACCCTCCGAGAAGTGCGTCGGTTCATCGCCTTCTCCCACGCCCGAATGGCCGTGGCGTTCTTCGCGCTCGTCTACGCGCTCGGGGCGATGCTCTGGGGCGGCATGCTCGTGCTGACCCCGACCCGATTGCCCTACTCGATCCTGATCTTCACCGGCAACGACCTCGGGCAGCAGGCGTGGAACTATCCCGGCCTGCTGATCACCACCCCCTGGGCCGTGGTGACGTTGCCGTTCTTCACGACGCTCACGATGGTCGTGTCGGCCTACGCGGTCGGTCTCGGGATGACCGTCGCGTTCCTCCTCGTCGTCCGGCTCGTCCGCCCGGTCGCCGCGTCCGGCCGGCAGTCGGCGGCGATGGGGTCGCTGACCGGCCTGACGCCGGCGATGATCAGCCTCGTCACGCTCGGCGCCTGCTGCTCGACCACGGGGGTCGCGACGGCCGGAATCGGCCTGATCGCGACCGCGAGCGGGACGTCCGTCGCGACGCTGCTCGTCAACAACTGGTATCTCGGGGTGTTCCAGGTCGCGATCGTCTGGGTCGCGCTGGTCGCCCAGGAGCTCCTCCTGCTCGTCTACGGCGGTCTCTTCGGGCTCGAACCGACGGCGGGTTCCGCGCGAGCGCCCCCGCGGTACGACCGAAAGTTCGCGGTCGGTGCGGCTCTGCGGGCAGCCCTGTTCGTGGGGGGCCTCCTCTGGTGCCTGACGGCGCTCTCCGACTGGACGACGATCTCGCCGGTCGGGGCCGGCGCCGGCCTGTGGTTCCGCTGGCTGTTCCAGCACTTCCTCCTCGGCGGGGTCGCGATGGCGGCCGCGCTCTTCCCGCTCGAGACGCGCGCGGTGTTCGCCCGGGCCGCGGCCCGGTCGGCGCGATGGACGCGCGTAGCCGTCCTGCTCGCGGCCTCCCTCGCGTCGCTCGCCGGTTGCGTCCTTCTCCTGGACGTGAGTCCGTGGCTCGCCGGCGCCGCGGCGATCTCCGCCGCCGCCGGCCTCGGATACGCGGTCTACCGCTGGATCCCCGAAGCGCCGCTCGTCCTCGCGGGGTACGTGGCCGTCTCCGCCGTCGTCACGCTCACCTGGGTGCCGTCGGCGTGGGCGGCCGCCGGGGTCGAGACGCTCGGAGCCCAACTGCTCGGGCTCGCGGGCGCCCCCGTCGGCTGGGGGGCGGCGTCGGTGTCGCTCTACGACCCGGGAGTCTACGTGCGGTTGGTCCTCGGCTATGCGCTCCTCGGCGCGTTCGCCCTCGTGAGCGCGCTCGCGCCTACGCGGTCGTTCGAGCCCCTTTCGTGGTCGGTCGGACGGCCGGTGTCCGACGGAGGGCCGATCGACGCCGAGCGCTCCGCGCGACTGTCCCCGAATCCGGTCCGCGTGCAGGACCGTTCGGACGGCCCGGCGTAGGCCCGTCGTCTGTCGTAGCGGACGTGCCCCCGCGCGACGCCCCGCTTCGGCGGGGGCGCCCGGGCGTTGCTCCGTTATGTAGCGCCCCGCGGTCGGCCGCTGCGAGGGGCGGATGCGGGTCGCGAAGGCCGGGGTCGTGGGGGCCGGAACGATGGGCGCCGCGATCGCGGAGCTGCTGGCGTACAACGGGATCGACGTCGTGCTGAAAGACGTGGATTCGCCGACGGTCGACAAGGGACTCGCGCGGGTCCGCTCCATCGTGGACGAGCTGGTCGACTTCCACGCGGGACGCGCGGAGCGCGAGGTCGAGCGCGTGCGCGGCCTCGTCGGGACCCTCGAGCCGGTCCAGGAGGCTCGGATCCGCGCCGCGCTCGCGCCGAAATTCACGCGCGCGCGGGGCGACGAGGTCGTCGCCCGCGTGCACGGGACGACCGACTTCTCGGAATTCGGCGACGTCGACTTGGTCGTCGAAGCCGTGTTCGAGCGGTCCGAGGTCAAGCGCCCCGTGCTCGAGGCCGTGGACGCGGTCGCGCCGGACCACGCCGTGCTCGGGACGAACACCTCGTCCCTTTCCGTCACGCGCCTCGCCCGCGGGCTCCGGCACGCCCGCGCGACGCTCGTGACGCATTTCTTCAACCCGCCGTACACCCTGCCGCTGGTCGAGGTGGCCGGCGGCGTCGAGACGCGCGAGGAGGTCGTCAGCGAGACGGTCGAGTTCCTGGGCGGCCTCCGGAACCACCGCTACCCGCTCGTCCCGATCCGCGTGAAGGACGCGCCGGCGTTCGTCGTCAACCGCCTGTTGATCCCGGTGCTGAACGAAGCCTGTTTCGCGCTGGACGAACAGGTCGCCGGCGCTCGGGACATCGACGCCGCGATGAAGGCCGGCGCCGGCATGCCGATGGGGCCGTTCGAGTTGGCCGACCTCATCGGACTCGACGTCGCGCTCGAAGTCGCCGAGACCCTCCACCGCGAGTTCGGGGACCCGAAGTACCGACCCGCCTACGCGCTCCGCCGGCTCGTCGACGCGGGACACCTGGGGCGGAAGACCGGCCGCGGATTCTACGAGTACGCGTGACCCGTCGGCCGCCAGGGGCGGGATGCGGGTTGAAATAGTCGGACCGCCGAGACGTTGCCCACATGAGCGACGCCCCGACCGCGGTCATGGAAGGTCTGATGGCGGAGATCTCCGCCGCCGTGGAGACCGACCTCGCACGCCCGTGGTGCATCCACCGCCTCTACGAGGAGGTCGTCAGCCCGAGCGGACGATTCCCGCTGGACGACCTTTTGCTCAAGACCGAGCTTGCCGCCAACCAGCTCGCCGCCCGGGGCGAGCTGCGCGCCGAGCCGATCTCGACCGTGTCGATCGGCGTCCACTGCCAGGACAGTCTCTACTGGTCGGTGCACGCCGCGCCGGGCCGTCTCGAGGAGTTCGGTCCCGAGTACGAGTCGCCGCGCGTCCTCTACCGCCTCGCCTCCCACTTCCGCTGCCAGGGGCTCTAGGGCGGACCGCACCCCCTAAGGCCCGCGGGGGTTGGCCGGGGGATGCGGTTCCCGAGCGCCGAGTGGGCGGACGCCTACCGGGCGCAGCTCGGCGACAACGCGGCGTACCGGGAGGCGGCCCGGGCGTGGGAGGGGGACATCCTGCTCCGCGTCACCGGGACGCCCGCGCCCGGGATCCTTCTCCGACTGTCGCACGGGGAGTGCACCGCCGCGGAGTTTTACCCCGACTCCGGGCCCGTCGGCAGCGAGTTCGTGTACGAGGGACCGATCGAGCAGTGGCGCCGGCTGATCCGCCGCGAGATCGATCCGGTCCGGGCGATCCTCGACGGCACGTTCCGGGTGCGCGGGAACCTCGCGAAGCTGATGCGGTTCAACCGGGCGGCCAAGGAGCTAGTCGAGACCGCGACCCGGGTCCCGACGGACCCCGAGTAGACCCCCGACTAGGCCGCGCCGGCTCGGGGCGCGGCCGACGCGGGAGCGGTCGGAGCCGCCGACGGAACGGCCGGCGCCGAGGTCTTCACGGGCGGCGACGGCGGGCGCGGGGGCGGCGGCATCAGTTTCTGCTTGAAGAACGCGACGACGCGCCCCCACGCCTCCTCGGCTTTCGGCAGGTCGTACGCCGCCCGGAGGTCGCGCGAAAGGAAGTCGTGGCGCGCCTCCGCGAGGTCCAGGAACTCCACTGGTCCGTGCGTTTCTGCCGCCGCGCGCTCGAGCTGCGCGCGCGCCCGCCGCGCCGCCGGGTCGCCTGAGCCGGCGACGAACAGCACCGGCGCGGAGACCAGCCGAACCAGGTCCGACGGGGTGAGCGGCATCGGGTACGCCACGGCGACCGCCAGGAGCTTCGGATCCCGCGCCGCGAGGGCGAGTCCGAGCGACCCGCCGTAGGACGTCCCGAAGACGCCCGTGCGCGCCGGGTCGACGAGCTCCCGGCCCCGCAGGAACGTGAGCGCGTCGCTGTAGAGCCGAACGATCGGGGCGACTCCGGACGACTCGACCGGGACGCCCCCGCGGAACCGGGACCCGACCCGCATGCGGACGTGCTGGCCCGGCCCGACCCCGTCGGTCTTTCCGAGGTCCGGGATCATCACCTCGAACCCCTCGCGCGCGAGCCGGATCGCGCCGTCGAGGAGCGTCGTCGTGATCCCGTAGACGTCCGGCGTCAGGAGGAGACCCGGTCGTTTGACGACCTTGGTGGGAACCAAGAGGACGGCCGGCGCGCGGCCGGACTTGATCGCGGTCGTCTCGAACCAGACGCGCTCGCTCCGGTAGATCGGGGCGGGTGCGCCCGGCGCCTTGTCGGTCTTGAGCCAGGTCTTGTTGAGGAAGTCGATCACGCAGAGCTTGAATCGCTCCTTGGCCAGGACGATGACCGCCTGGCGGGTGCCGCACACGTCGCAGACGCCGACCACGCCGCTGCCGAACGCCGCGTCGGGCAGGTCGAGCAGCCGGTCGTCGTCCCGCATCGCGCTCCGCGCCGTTCGAGCCGCGCTCGATTCTTAACCGTTGCCGGACGCACGGCTCCGAGTCGGCGGTCGGAGCTCGAGGCGATGCCGGTCGCGAGGCGTGAGCACCGACACGCCCGCCCGACGGAGCCGCTCGACAAGGGCGCGGTCCGCCGTCGTGACGCTGGCCCGCGCGCGGACCGCGGCCCGCACGATCGCGTCGTCCCCCTGCCCCGAGGTCGCGAGGGTCGGCAGCGAGGCGACCCACGCCCGCGCGGCCGACGCGTGCGCGACGCCGCGGCGGGCGAGCCCGTCGAGCTCGACCCGGACCGAGACCGGCACGACGACCTCGGCTCCGGGGACGAGTCGCTCCACCTCGGCGAAGAGCGGAAATCCGCTGCGGAACGGGAGGAGCGCCGCGTTTGCGTCCAGGAGGACGAGCGGACGCCGGCGCCGCACGACGCTACGGGCGCTTGAGGACGATCCCGAGCCGGTCGCGGTCGTGTTCGATGCCTCCCTTCCGCCCGCGCAGGACGTACCGCTGCGCCTTCTGGTTCGCGGTCTTCGGGATCTCCTCGATGAACTCGAGGTACTTCGGGACCATGAAGAACGGGAGCTCGGCCACGCAGAACTCGAACAGCGCGGTCGGCGTCACCGTCGCGCCGGGCTTCAACTGGACGAACGCCTTCACGTCCTCCTCGCCGAGCGGCGACGGCACCCCGACCACCACCGACTCGAAGACCGCCGGGTGCCGATTGAGCACCGACTCCACGTCGTACGGCGCGAGGTTCTCGCCCCGTCGGCGGATGACGTCCTTCTTCCGGTCGACGAAGTAGTAGTAGCCGTCCCGGTCGCGGGTGACGTAGTCGCCGGTGTGGAACCAGAGGTTCCGCCACGCCTCGACCGTCTTCTCGGGCTTGTTCAGGTACCCGAGGAACATTGAGTAGGGCGCGCGGGGCCGGACGACCAGTTCGCCGCGCGTGTCCGCGGGAACCGGGCGATCGTCGTCGTCCACCACGTCCGCCTCGACGAACCCGAGCGGGGTTCCGACCGACCCGACCCGGATCGCCGTCGGCGGGTTCATCAGCGTCGTGCAGCCGCATTCGGTCATTCCGTACAGCTCGACGATCGTCACGCCGAACCGGCGCTCGAACTCGGGCCACACCGAGCGCGTGGCCCCGGCGGTGAGCGCCGTGTGGACCCCGTGCCCGAGGTCCGTCGGCGCCGCCGGTTGCTTGAACAGGACGTTCACCATCGCGATCAGGAGCGAGACGTGGGTCGCGCCCATCGTCCGAGCCGTCGTCCAGAACGTCGAGGCGTGGAATCGCTCGTCGAACGCGGCGGTGAGGTCGTAGAGCAGTGCCGTGAGGGTGGTCATCTCCTGCGCATTGCAGTGGAACAGCGGAAGTCCGGTGAACAGGACCGACGCGGGGTCGAGCCGGCTCCTCCGTCCGATCTCGAGCGGCGTGAGGATCTGCTTCTCGTGCGGGATGATCGCCCCCTTCGGGGGACCGGTCGTCCCGCTCGTGTACATGATCGAGACCGGGTCGTGCGGGGCCGGCGCCGCGCGCGCCTCGAACGGCCGGTCGGACAGGAGCTCGTCGAAGGGGGCGACCCCGGGCACGGCGGCGCCGTCCGAGGGAGAGGTCGTCCACTCGCGCGAGATTCCCAGCGCCGTGCGGAACGGCGCGTACGGTTCCCACAGGCGCGCGTCGCAGACGATCGCCGCGGGCGCGCTATCGGCCAGCTCGTAGCGCAGGATCTCGCCCTTGAGCCCGGTGTTCAACGGGACGAGGACCGCGCCCAGTTTCGCCAGGGCGAACCAGAGCAGCGGGAACTCGGGGGTGTTGTAGAGCAGCGCCGCCACCCGGTCGCCGGCGCGGATCCCCGCATCGGCGAGGCCGCGCGCCACGCGGTCCGAGTCCCGGTCGAGGCCCGCGTACGTCAGCTCGCGTCCCGGAAAGCGGAGTGCGCACTTGCTGCCGTTCTTCGCGGCCTTTGCCCGCACGAGGGTGGCGAGGTCGTGGAACTCCTCGCCCGGGTCCAGCACGGCGCCGGACGGACTCGTGGACGCGGATAAGTCTTCGGCGCGAAGGCCTCGGGGGAGAGTTCTTACGCGGCCCGACCGTTCGTCCGCCCGTGCCGCGCGCGTCCGAACCGTTTCGTCCGGAGGCCCCGATCGTGCCCGAACTCGCCGCGGGCGCGCTCGTGCTCGCGGCCGGCACGCGGGACCTGCTGCTCCTGCACCACCGGGCGGAGGACCGGTGGTGCTTCCCGAAGGGGCACGTCGACCCGGGCGAGTCGCTCGAGGGGGCGGCGCGCCGCGAGGTCGCCGAAGAATCCGGGCTCGATCACGTCTCGCTCGAGGGAGAGATTCTCGAGGTCTCCTATCGGTTCTACCGGCCCGAGCGGCGCGAAAACGTGCACAAGACTACGGTCTACTTCCTCGGTCGGACGATGGACCGCACGCTCACGCTCGAACCGACGTTCGACCGCGCGCAGTGGGTGCGGCTCGATGAGGCGGCGCCGATGATGCCGTACGACACCGACCGCGCCGTCCTCGAGGCGGCCGCGGGACGCCTTTCGGAATCGCACTAGGCCACCCGATCGTTCGGTGGGCAAAACGACGGGAAGGGGTTGGCCGGCCCCCCGGGGGGCCGGCAGGTTCGGAGGCGGACGCGGGCCTACGGCTTCGGGGCCTCTCCCGAGGCCGGCGGCTGGCGCCGACCGGCGGACGCCCGCCACCCGACGAAGCCGAGCGCAGCCGCCGCGACGACGACCGCCGCGACCAGCGCCACGAGGAGCCCGCCGCCCAGACCCGTGGCCGACGCGGCCGCGCATCCGTTCTGAAGGCAGTTCGCCTGGCTCTCGGCCGCCGCGACGCTCATCGGCTGGGCGGTCACGGTGTTGCCCGGAGTCGGCGAACCGAGCGCCGCCGGCGCGACTCCGCCGGCCGACGCGGCCACGGGCGCGCTCACGGTGGTCGTGCCGAACGTCGCCTGCGCGGCGCTGAGGCTCGAGACCGACACCGGCCCGGGCGTCAGGTAGAGCGTCTCGCCCGAGGCGATCGACGCGGCCCCCGACGCGACCGGCACCGACGGGCCGCCGCCGCCGAACAGGTCGAACCCGTGCGGCACGACGATGAACCCGTCGTAGAGCTCGGCGCCGCCGTGGAGGATCAGCACGATCCCCGTCCGCGATTGGTGGTCGTGGAAGAGCCGCGGCGCGTCGACCTGGAATCCCGTCAGCGAGACCGGGGTCGTCGCGTTCCAGCTGCCCGACCGGGTCGCGTTCGCGCCGGACGTCGCATTCGGCCCGTGGGCGCTCCACGACGACGCGAACGACCAGGAGGCGGCCGGGGTCGCGGTCGAAGTCGCGTTCCACGTGTGCACGCCCGAGAGGTTCAGCGGGATCAGGCCGAGCGCCGGGGCGAACTGCACCGACACCTGGGCCGAGCCCGACTCGTTCACGAACTCGTCGTAGGCGTTCGCGCCGACCCGCGCGCTCAGCGACTGCGCCAGCGACGCGGTCGCGGACGCGGCCGCGTTCTCGAGGCCGAGCGCGGGGACCGAGCCCCCGTTCGCGTAGACGGTCGCGGCGTACGTCACGTTGGCGAACGCGACGTCCGCTTCGTGGGCCGACAGCCGGTACTGGGCGCTCGAGATCGGCCCGGTGTAGGTGACGTCCACCTGGACGCCCACCGTCCGCGCCTCCTCGAGCATCACGGTCGCGTTGGACGTGTTGGTCGCGGTGAACACGACGGTCCACCCGAACGACGCGTTCCAGGTCACGGTCGAGTTGCCGAAGGTCGACGTTCCGTTCGTCCAATTCATGCCCCCGTAGGCCCACTGCTGCGACGACGTGGAGTTCGTCCCCGCTGCAGAAGGCGCGGGCGCCGCGCTCGCGGTCCCCGAGAGCGCCGGGACCGCCGCCATCGCGGCGATCACGAGCGCCACCCCGGAGAGGGCGAGCCAGCTCTTCGTTCTCGCGTTGTTCGCCATCGCTTCCTTCCGACGGGGTTGACCCGCCAAGAGGTTCGAGCGGGCCCGGCCCGAGATAACTCCCTGTTCCACGAATCGACGAAACGGTTGGACGCTATGTCACGCCCTAGCACGGGGCGCGGCCCGTCAGCGGACGCGGCCTCCGCGGACGAGGACCCGGCCGTCGACGGAGAGCTCCGCGCCCCCCACCGTGAGGTACCCCAGGAAGTCGGATTTGTTCTTCCCGCCGAACCCGGCGTTCCCGCCGACGCCGAACGTCACGGCGCCGAGCTCCATCTCTTCGAGGCCCGGCGCGGTGCCGACGCCCGGCAGCAGCCCGACCTCGACGAACGACGGCCGGTCCTTCCCCTTCCCCGCGGTCCGGTACTCCGCGCGGAACGGCGAGCCGCCGCGCGAAAAGGAGGCGCGGACGAGCTTGCCCGCCCGGAATCTCCAGCGCCCGCCGACCTGCGGGAGCCCCTGGGCGGTCCCGACGCGGTTCGACACGATCTGGCCGTCGGCCGCGGAGTCGTCGACCGCGGCGTAGACCGTTCCGTCGGGGGCGTTCGTCATCATCCCGAATCGGGACTTCATCTCCTCGGGCGTGACCTCGCCGAGCGTCACGTGGACGGGGTAGTGGGCGAGCCGGAGCCGGAGGTCGGTGCCGTTCGCGTGCCGGATCCGCAGCTCCCGCCCCTTGGCGAGCGCCCGCTCGACCTTCTCCGCGTCCCGGCGCATCGTCGACGGGTCGCGCAGCGTAGCGTCGAACACTTCCTCTTCCCACGTCGCTCGCGACACGCCCCAGTGCCGCGCGTTCCGGCCCGTCGCGCGGGCGATCGCCATCCGCGCGCCGCGCAGACCGGCCTTGCGGGCCACCTCGTACCAGCGGCCGTTGAAGTCGGTCAGCGAGTTCTGGACCGCATCGGGCAACGCGCGGCGGCGCGCCATGTTCTCGGGCCCCCAGAAGTAGATGTACACGTCCGTCTCGGCGAGGGCGGCCCACTCGGCGTCGCTCGGTTGGCCGACCAGGTTCGCGCGCCCCTCGTTGACCGCCCGCCAGTACGACCGCTCGTCCTCGTAATGGAGGAGCGGCCGGGCGCCCAGCCGGCGCGCCTCGCGGACGAATCCGGTCGCCCAGACGAGCGACGACGGATACGTCTCGATCGTGACGTTCTCCTTCGGGCGGACGCGGAGTCGCTGCTTCAGTACGGCCCGGGCCATCCGGTCGGCGTTCTCGGCGGTCGCGAGCGGCATGCCGCCGTCAGGAGTCGAAGGGTTATGGGGCTTTGCCGGCGGCCGGGTTCGCGGGGTCGAGACCGGGGACCCGGAATCCGGCGCGCGACGCGAGGGCGATCGACTCCGGATAGCCCGCGTCCGCGTGGCGGGCGACGCCGATCCCCGGGTCGTTGTGGAGCACCCGGCCGATCCGTCGATCGGCCCCGTCCGTCCCGTCCGCCACGACCACGAGTCCGGCGTGGATCGAGTTGCCGATCCCGACCCCGCCCCCGTGGTGGACGGAGACCCAGCTCGCCCCGCCCGCGACGTTCAGGAGCGCGTTGAGGATCGGCCAGTCGGCGATCGCGTCCGACCCGTCCCGCATCGCTTCGGTCTCGCGGTAGGGGCTCGCGACGCTGCCGGTGTCGTGGTGGTCGCGCCCGATGGCGACCGGGGCCGCGAGCTCCCCGTCGTGGACGAGGCGGTTGACGAGGTGGCCGAACCGCTCCCGCTCGCCGTACCCCATGTAGCAGATCCGCGCGGGCAGTCCCTGGAAATGCACCTTCTCCCCGGCGAGTCGGATCCAACGGCACAGGTGCGCGTTGTCCGCGTACTCGGAGAGGATCATCCGGTCGATGCGCTGGATGTCCGACGGCTCGCCGCTCAGGGCGAGCCAGCGGAACGGGCCGCTCCCGACCGCGAACAGCGGTCGGATGTACCGCGGCACGTACCCGTGGATGTCGAACGCGTTCGCGACCCCGGCGTCCCGGGCCTGGGTCCGGAAGTTGTTCCCGTAGTCGAACGCGCGCGAACCCCGCCGCTGGAACTCGAGGATGGCGCGCGCCTCGTCCGCGATCGAGTCGCGGACGCGGGCGAGGTAGCCGTTGAGGTCCGCGGCGCGCGCCCGCTCCGCGTCGTCCACGGTCATCCCGCGGGGAATGTACCCGACCCTAAGGTCGTGCGCGGCGGTCTGGTCGCTGACGATGTCCGGCGTGACGCCGCGCCGCACCAGTTCCGGGAAGACGTCGGCCGCGTTCGCGCAGAGGCCGACGGAGAGCGGCGTCCGCGACGCCACGGCGTCGCGCACCCACGCGATCGCTTCGTCCAACGACGCGGCCTGCCGGTCGAGGTAGGCGTGGCGGAGCCGCCGGTCCAGGGCCCGGGGGTCGACGTCGACGAACAGTCCGACGCCTCCCAGCATCGTGACCGCCAGCGGCTGCGCGCCGCCCATCTCGCCGAGGCCGCTCGTCAGCATCCACCGGCCCCGAAGGTCGGCGGCGTCGAACTCGAGACGCGCCAGCGACGCGAGGGTCTCGTACGTCCCCTGGAGGATCCCCTGCGTGCCGATGTAGACCCAGCTGCCCGCGGTCATCTGGCCGTACATCGTGAGCCCGCGGGCCTCGAGGTCCCAGAAGCTCTCGTCGGTCGCCCAATGCGGGACGACGAGCGCGTTGGCGATCAGCACCCGCGGCGCGCCGGTGTGGGTGGGGAACACGCCGACCGGTTTTCCCGACTGGATCAGGAGCGTCTCCTCGTTCGACAGCTCCCGGAGGGCGGAGACGATGCGGTCGAACGACTCCCAGTCGCGGGCCGCCTTGCCCCGTCCCCCGTAGACGATCAGGTGGGCCGGGTCCCGCGCGACCTCGGGGTCGAGGTTGTTCATCAGGAGTCGCAGGGCGGCCTCCTGGTCCCAGCCCCGGCAGCTGCGCTCCGGGCCGCGGGGCGCCCGGACCACGCGGTCCGACTCGAGGGTCCGCACCATCGTCCGGGTCAGGTCGGGTCGCGGATAGAAGGCTATGCCGCGGCGCCGCGCGGGCCGACCGAACGGTATATCTCCGTCAGGCGCGACTCCGGTGCGCCGGGAGCGCCGCCATAGCTCAGTCGGTAGAGCGGCTGATTTGTAATCAGCAGGTCGGGAGTTCGATCCTCTCTGGCGGCTCGCCCGCCGCGTGCGGCCGCGCTACGACCGCCGGCGGCGCGCCACCAGCGTCACGGCGACGCCGACCCCGACGGCGAGCGCGGCGACCGACGCGAGGAGAACGGGCGCGTCCCGACTGGGGAGGAGCCCGAGGATCGACCCGCCCGCGCTGGAGGTAGCGCCGCTGGGAGTCGCCGCGAACGTGAGCGACACTCCAACCGGCGAACCGCCGACCGTCACGTTCCCGGAGTCGGGCGTCACGTTGTATCCGGCAAGGCCAGGCACGGAGAACGCGTACGTGCCGTTCGGAAGGGAGAGGGAGGTGGACGGGGAAGAGGCGTTCCACACGGTCCCCGCGAGGTCGACCGACCAGTTCGTCCCGGGCCCCAAGCCGGTTTCGGTGAACATCACCCGATACGTCGTCCGGTTCCATGCGAGCGACACCGAGACGTTCGAGCCCGCGACCGTGACGTTCGAGCGCGCCGGGGAGCCTCCCAGCTCCCAGCCGGGAACCGTGCCGACCACGGCGAGGTAGGTCCCGTTCGCCGCGAAGAACGTGATCGACCCGCCCGTCGTGCGGAGCGTGATGCCGTTCAGGGTGACGTTCCACGTGGTGCCGTTCGGGAGACCGACCGATGCGAACGTGACCGCGTAGGTGTCGCCCGCGAAGACGAGGTTCTCCGTGAGGCCGACCCCGGCGACCGTGAGGTTCCCCCCCGCAGGCAGCGTGGATTCGGTGTAGCCGGTGACGCCGCCGACCTGGTAGGCGTAGGTGCCGTTCGGCGCGTTGAACCCGATGGTGCCGGACCGATTCGTGGTCACATTGCTCCCCAGCACTCCCCCGAAGGTGACGTTCCAGAGGACACCGGCGGGCAGGCCCGACTCGACGAACTGGACGATGTACAACGGCGAGAAGAGGACCGTCACGGACGCGCCCCCGCCGTCGACGACGACAGTGCCGCTCCCGAAGCTCGCGCGGTACTCGAACACCGGCGCGACCTGGTAGGCGTACGACCCGTTCGCGAGCCAGACGGTCAGGGTCGACCGGTTGCCCGACGCGGCCGTCGACCCGACCGCGACCGACCACGCACTCGCCGCGGGGAGGCCGACCTCCGAGAACGACACCGGGTACTCGGTCGTCCGCGTGAGCTGAGCCACGGTGTCGTTGCCCCAGTCGGCGACGAACATCTCGTCGAGCGCCCCGTCGTACGCGATCCCGGCGGGGTAGGTCCCGACCGGCAGGGAGACCGTGCCCTGGACCGAGAGCGAAGCGGGATCGATCACGGCCACGCTGTCGTTCTCGAATTCGGTGACCAGGAGGGCACCGGTGACGGGGTCGACCGCGAGGCCGTCGGGCGACGGCCCGACCGGGACGGTCGCGAGCCAGCCCCCCGACGAGGCGTTGAACGCGTAGACGTCCGGGTCGCCGTCGATGTAATAGCCGGTCCCGGCGACGAACGCGTCCCCGCTGGCCGGATCGTAGAGTACGCTGCCCGGAAGTCCATGATCCGGAATCGTGGACGCCGCGAGGACGGAGCCGTTGGTCGGAGAGACCGCTTCAAACGTCTCGTTCAGGTTCCCTTCGGCCGACACGAGGAGCGTGCCGTCCGTGGGGTCGAACGCGAGCCCGAGCGGCAGGATCGGACCTAGAGGGATCGATCCGACGACCGAAAGATTGCCCGCCGCGACTTCGGTCACCACCCCGTTCGCGCTCGACGGCTCGATACCGGGCACGAACACCGTGTCCGTCTGTTGGTCCCAAGCGAGTGCGTTCGGGAACTCCGCAACCCCGATCGTGGCGACCACCGAGTCGCTGGCGCCCGAAATCACGGACACTTCGGCGCTGGACGTATCGGCGACGAAGACGTCGTCGGTCGTCGGGTCGTAGAGGAGGGCCTGGGGATCGGTGGGAACGGGGACCGTGGCGATCACCCGGTCCGTCGTCGGGTCGAGTACGCTCACGTTCCCGGAGCTCGCGACGAATAGAGTGTTGTCCGTGGAGTCGAACGCGAGCGCTTCGGGCCCGCCCCCGAGCGATTCGGTAGCGAACAGTTGACCGTCGTTGCTCGTGAGCTGCGACAGGGTGTCGGTGTCGTCGGTTAGCACCTGAATCGACGTGCCGTTGGCATCCGCGGCAAACGCCCACGGCGTCCCCGGGGTGGCGACCGTCGCGATCGCCGCGTCGGTCGACGCGTTGTAGACGTTCACATTGGGTCCGTTGGTGGCCAGGAGGACATCGTTCGTGACGGGATCGTAGGCGACAGGACCAGTCGGCAATTCTGTGGGACCTAAGGCGGCGAACTGCGCGAGCAATGCCCCACTCGAGCCGTTCACGACCCAGGTACCTTCCGGGCCCGGAAGGAAGACAGCGCCACTCTGGCTGTCGACCCCCACGCCCAAAAAATAGGGATCACCCATCGGGGGTCCCTCTTCACACCACGCCACAGTGGCTTTCGTGACGTTGAACGCGGCGACGCCGGTCCCGTCCTCGCCGACCGGGCCCTCGACGATCAGCCAGTCGTTGAGCGGGTCGACCGCCAGGTTCGTCGGCTGGTTTCCGCACGTCTCGTTCCAGTCGAGGAACGACGTCGCGTCGGTGGTGGCGTTGACGACCGAGACGTTGTATTGGTTGTAGAGCGGGCCGAACTCGTTGAAGCCGCCGGCGGCGTAGACGTCGTTCGTCGCCGCGTCGTAGGCGAGGGAGAGCGGCTCGAATCCGAGGTCGACCGTCTGGACGAGGGCCAAGGTCGTAGCCGAATACACATCAATCCCGAAGGGGTAGACCCCGACGTAGACCCAGTCGGTGGTCGGGTCCAGGGCGATCGCCGAGGGGTACGAGTCCCGGCCGGTCGGAATCGTCGCCACCACTTGGGGGGGCGAGCCCTGCACGACCTCCAGGGTCGATGGGAACTCCGTGATGAACGTGCGGTCGGTCGTCGGGTCGAACACGGCCTGGTCCGGGCTCGCGCCCGGATTCCCGAGCGGGATCTCGCTCCCGTACGTCCAGACCGAGCGTCCGGTCGAATTGTTCCCCGCCGACGCCGCGGCCACGACCGGGGCCGCTGCGGGATGGGCCGCCGTCGCGGAGGCGGGGAGAACGAGGACGGCCGTAAGGAGCGCCGTCACGACGCCCACGAGGAGGCTCCGCCCCGCTCGACTCCGTCGGTTCACGACCCGACTCCGGCCCGTCGGAAGGGGTAGCCCGCGGGAGTACGTGTACTTTCCCTTAAGGGGTCGCGGACTCCCGCTCGTCCTTCGGCGGGCCGGGCCGGAACGTAGATATAGCCCTCGATGCGCATTGATACGTCAATGGCACCTGTGCGCCGGTGGCGTCGGTCCCGGCATCGCGGGGTGTCGAACATCATCGGCGTCATCCTCCTGGTCGCGATGACCGTGGTCGCCGGCGTCATCCTCTGGACGTTCCACATCAACACCCCGCCGTCCGCGCCGTTCCTCACCTTCGCGATCAAGACCGGCGGCAGCAACCCCGTCTGGGGCGACCCGACCGACTGCCAGCCGACCGGGAACTGGTCGTACCCGTTGAACTCGACCGAGACGGGCGGCGGCGGCTACGGGCTCTGGGGCAACCTCTGGTTCGACGAGTGCTACCCGCCGGCCACGTCCGGGAACTTCTCGTATCTCAACACGAGCCAGGTCCAGATCGTGTCGCACTCGCCGGCGAACATCCCGCTCGCCGACATCAACCTCACGTTCATCTGCAACAACGCGAGCTCGTCCGGCGGCCGCACGGTCCTGGTGCAGGGTTCGCTCGCCTCGATGACCTGGTTCCCGGGCTCGACCACCTCCCCAGCCGCGGACGCCCCCTACCTCGGATTCTGCGGGAACTTCGACGCGGGTGGCTACGGCGGCGGCTCGTACGGCACGCTCTACAACCGGCTCGGGATGTTCATCCCCATCGCGCAGAACCGCACCGACCTCTCGAACGGGGACACGTTCCTCCTCTACATCCACAACGGCGGGTGGCCGGTCGATTACCAGTGCGTCGACCGTTCGCTCTACGGCTGCTACACGAACGGCGGCAAGCCGGTGTTCGACACGGACGACTACCACGGCGCGCCCCCGTGGTGCTTCACAACGCCGGGCGCCTGCACGCTCTACCTGACCTACTCGGGCGATCCCGCCACGCTGCTCGCGACCATCCCCGTCTACTCGATGGCTCCGCCATCCGCGCAGTGAGTCCGTTCCGCGGGCCGATCCCCCCCGCGCGATACCGGCGGGCGCCGGCCGTTCGGGCGGAAGGTTTACACCCGTCGGCCCCGCACTCCCGTCGGCCGTGAAGCTCTCGCTCGGGCGGGGCCGGCTCCTCCCGCTCGCGATCCTGGTCGTGGCGGTGTTCACCGCCTCGCTCTTGGTGCTGGTCGGCCTCGGGATCCTTGTCATCCCGACCGCGCCGAAACCGACCCTGCGGGTCCTCGGGGGCGACATCTGGATCGCGCAGGGGAGCACGTCGCACGGGGGCGGCTGGTTCGGTCCGTCCTACCTCAACATCACGACGCCGGCGGACGGCTACCCCCTGAACGTCACGGTCGGCGGCTCGTTCGGCGTCTCGGTGACGCTCGACAACTTCGACACCGTGAGCCACACCGTCTATTCCGCGTCGGTCAACTCCCCGTTCCGGATCACCGGGACGTTCCCCACGCTGCCGTTCCCGGTGTCGGCCGGCACGGACAGTGGGGTGTTCCGGTTCACCGTGGCCGTGCCCGACTCCGCCGGCGCGGCGCTCTGGCTGAACCTGACGGTGAACGCTCTCACGCCGTAGGGCGCCGAGGTTACCGCGCGCCCTTCCGAACGGCCGGGGGCCGACGGACCCAGGTCCCGCCGATGACCCACGGCGGCTCGGGGCCGATCGGGTCCATCACGTCCGACCGGAACCGCTCGACCGCGCGCTCGTCGACCTCGATGCCGAGGCCCGGCGCCTTCGGGATCGCGAACTCGCCCCGCTCGACGGAGTACCCCCGGACGAGCGACCGCTTCCACGCGGGCCAGCTCGCCTCGAAGCTCTCCTGGAGGAAGAACGTGGGGAGCGTCGCGTCCATCTGGAGGGTGGCGGCCGTCTGCACCGGTCCGAAGGCGTTGTGGTAGGCGACCGGCGCGCCGTGGGCCGCCGCAACCCCGGCGATCTCCCGGCCGTAGGTGAAGCCGCCTGAGTTCGTGATGTCCGGCTGGAGGATGTCGACCAGCCCGCGGGCGAGGAAGCTCTCGAAGTCGGCGGCCGTGAGGAGACGCTCGCCGAGCGCGACCGGGGTCCGCACGACGCGGCGGAACTTGCGGAGGGCGTCGCACAACTCGGGCAGCACCGGCTCCTCCATGAACCGCGGTTCGAACTCGTCCAGCGCGCGGCCCGCGCGCACCGCGGCTTCGGGGAGGAACCGTCCGTGGTACTCGATCAGGAGGTCGACCGTCGGCCCGACCGCCTCGCGGACCGCGCGCACGCGGTCGACCGCCGCGTCAAGCCCTTCCGGCGAGAGCGTCCGGTACTGGTCGCCGAACGGGTCGAACTTGAGCGCGCGGAATCCGGTGCGGACCATCGCCCGGGCCTTGGCGGCGAACTCGGCGGGCTCGATGCAGTCGGAGTACCACCCGTTCGAGTAGGCGCGGACGCGGTCGCGAATCGCGCCGCCGAGCAACGTCGCGATCGGCGCCCCGACCTCCCGCCCGACGAGGTCGTGGCAGGCGATGTCGACGGCGGACAGCGCGCTGGTGGTCTCCATCGAGCGGGACCGATAGAAGGAGTACCGCTCGAACTCGCGGAGCGCGGCGGCATGGTCGGCCAGGTCGCGGCCTTCGTAGAACCGCGCGACCTCCCGCACGCTCTCGAACACCGGCCGGGTCATCAGGGTCGTGGGCGCTTCGCCCCAGCCGACCGACCCGTTCGAGGTGGTGACCTTCACGAGGACGACGGTCGAGCTCCACGGCGACGACATCTCGTCGCCCGGCGCGGCGACCTCGATCGGCTCGACGTGGGCGAGCTTCATGCGCCGCCCTCCCGAGGAGGAGACGCGCCGGCGATCGGCCAGTGGTCGAGCGCGGCGCGCACGTGCGGCGCCGGCAGCACGCCCTGATGGACCGCCTCGACGGTGCCGTCCGGCCCGATCAGGAACGTGACCCGCTTGGCCATGCCGAGGAACCCGAGGACATCGTAGGCACGGGCGATCCGCTTGTCGTCGTCCGCGATCAGCGGGAACGGCAGGTCGCAGCGCTCCCGGAACGACCGCTGCGCCGCGACGGAGTCCACGCTCACTCCGACGACCTGGACGCCGGCCTTCTGGAACGCGCCGTACTGTTCCGCGAACCCGCGCGCTTCCGCGGTGCACCCCGAGGTGTTCGCTTTCGGATAGAAGTAGAGCACCAACGGGTGCCCGCGCAACGTGGACGAGGTAAGGGTTCCCCCGTCGCTCGTCCGCCCATCGAATTCGGGCGCGTGCTCGCCGACGCCGACCATGCCCGTCGAGGGGCCCGGGGTATTTCACGCTCCGCGGTCGACCCGCGGACCCGGGTCCGACGGGCTCGCGAGGACGCGGTCGACCTCCGCGCGGGTCAGCGGCCGCGCCCGGACGCCGTCCAGCCACGCCCGGAACCGTTCCGGTGCGGGCGGGGGGCAGCTCACGGTCGCAACCCACGGCCAGAACAGGGCGAACTGCAACGCGGCGTCGGGGAGGGTGCGTCGGCGTCCCTCCGTCAAGAAGCCGAGGCGGACGACCGGGTCGAACTCCCGGTGGAGCGTCCGGAGGTCCGAAGGCACGCCCGGTCGGCCGAGCGATGCGGGCCCGATGCGCGAACCGTCCAGCCGACCCTGCGCGTAGGGGTCCCGGACAATGCCACGTAGCCGCTCGCCGGCGCCGGACGTCGCGACCTCCGCAGCCCACTCGGGCTCGAGCAGGGACATCGTCGAGATTTCGACCGGAGCAGTGGCTGGGCCGTGCTCCCGGTCCCGGGGGGGTGTGGGGCGTCGCTCGACGGCCCATGCGGCGATCGTTCCCGCTTCCGTCAACTGCTCGGCCTGCTCGACCGCGCCTCGGGGAAGACCCCCCCGCTCGTCCGGTGAGATGACGCCGAGGAGCGGACCGAAACGGGCCAGCGGTTCCAAGAACGATTCGGTCGGCGCCGGGTGCGACGTCCGGCTTCCCGAGGGAGCGGACACCGGTACGATCAGTTCCACGGGCGGCGAGCCGTCGGGAAAGGCGGCGGCCAAGAGCGACGCGGCGCGCGGCAGGTTTGCGGTCGCGCCCAAGTCGAACGTGGTGACCCCCTCCGCCCGCGCGCGTCGCAACAGCGGGACGGGCCACGACGGGCCCGCGACGACGGGACTCGTCGGCACGTCCAGGGCGAGGCTGAGCGCCGATACGCTCCCGAGCCGTCCCGCGAGCGGCCGACGGGGGATCCCGGTCACGCGTGCGTCTCCAAAGGACCACGGGGGTGGGCCATTTGAGGCCCGCGCCACCGGCGACCCGTCGGCCGGGCACCGCTTAAACGACCGGCGGATTCGGCCGAGTGTGACGACCGAGACGCCGACGCTTCCGCTATCGGAGCGACTCCGTCCGGCGTCGCTCCGAGAACTCATCGGGAACTCCGCGGGGCGGGACGCGCTCCAGAAGTGGGCCCGGGACTGGGAAGGGGCCCGTCCCCCGGCCCGGCGTGCGGCGCTCCTGTCCGGGCCGCCCGGGGTCGGCAAGACGAGCGCGGCACTGGCGCTCGCCCACGACATGGGTTGGACGGTGGTCGAGATGAACGCCTCCGACGCCCGGAACGAACGGGCGATCGAGCAGGTCGCCGGTCGCGCCTCGCTCTCGCACTCCCTGATGTCGATCGGGGCGAGCCCCACGTCGCGCCACGCCCTGATCTTGCTCGACGAGGCGGACTGCCTGACCGGGCGCCTGACGGAGGCCGCGCGTCCGACGGCGGCGCCCCCGAACCTGCGCGAATTCCTGCGGGCCCGGTACCGGGCGGTCGACGCGCTGAACCGAGCGTGGGGGCTCGACGGCTCCGGTCGCTCGAAGCCGTTCGAGGAGTGGGAGTCGGTCCCGCGCAGCCCCGGGAATGCCGGATGGGCGCGGTTGCCGGCGAGCCGCGCCGACCTGGATGACTGGCGGGGCGTCCAGCGGCCGGCCGACCTCACCGACCGCGGCGGCCTGGGGGCGATCGCGCGGCTCGTGCGGTCGACCCGGCAACCGATCGTGCTGACGGTGAACGACGACCGGTCGTTGACCCGGTACTCGGCAGTGTTCCGGTCGAGCGTCCTCGCGGTGCGGTTCGGCCCGATACGGGACGGCGACCTCGGGACCCGGCTCCGGGAGATCGCGCGGCGCGAGCGGTACGACCTCGCGGAGGCGGTGATCCCGACCATCGTGCGCCGGGCCGGGGGGGACCTCCGGGCGGCGCTGAACGACCTGGACGCGGTCGCGGTATTGTCGCCGGGGCCGGCGCAGCTCGCCGCGCTCGGCTACCGCGACCTGACGAGCGACCTCATCGGACTGACCGAGGAGGTGCTGACGTCGCGCCGATTCTACCGGAACGTCGAGGTCCGCGACCGGGTCGATGCGCCGCCGGACGACCTCCTCCCGTGGATGGAGGAGAACCTTCCCCACTTCGCTCCGGACCGGGCGCACGCGGCGGCGTCGTTCGCGACGCTCGCGGTGGCGGACCGGTTCCTGACCCGCGCCCGCCGGCAACGGGTGTGGGGGCTGTGGAGCTACGCGTCCGAACTCCTGACCGGCGGGCTCTCGATCACGATCCGCGACGCCCCCGCGCACGTCGGGGCCGGCGCGGCGTTCCCGCGGTTCCTCGGCGAGATGGGCCGCAGTCGCGGCACCCGCCAGTTGCGGGCCGGGTTGGTCGAAAAGCTCGGAAAGCGGTTCCACCTGTCCCACGAGAAGACGACGGAGTTCCTCCTCCCATTCCTCGAGAGCGTCTTCTTGGCCGCGCGCGGTCGGGAGGACCCGGACTGGGGCCCGCTCGCGCAGGGGATCGCGCGCGAGCTGGAACTCACGGCCGAGGAGGTGGCCGCCGTGACGGGCGAAGAACCGTCGTCGCCGCGCGTCCTCGCGCTGGTCGCTCCGGAAGAGCCGGACCCGGAACCGGTCGCGGCGGACGACGGACCGGTCGAGACCCCGTCGCCCGCGAAGCGGGTCCAGCGCCAGCTCGGCGACTTCAGCGGGTGATCGCCGTTACTCGAGCGATGCGTGGACGGTGATCTCGACGTTGCCCTTCAGGGCCCCCGAGATCGGGCACCCCTGGCCCGCCGCCTTCGCCGCCGCCTCGAACTCCGCGGCGGAGAGGCCCGGCACCTTCCCGACGACCGAGAGCTCCATGGTCGCCACCTTCCAGCCGTCCCCGACCTTGTCGAACGTCGCGGTCGCGCCGACGCTGAGCCGCTGGGGCGGCTTCTGCATCCGGCCGAGCCCCGCCGACAGCGCCATCGAGTAGCAGGCCGCGTGCGCGGCCGCGAGCAGCTCCTCCGGGCTCGTCATCCCGCCCGGCGCCTCGGTACGGGCCGCCCACGACACCCGCGCCTCGCCCAAGCCCCCGCTCGTCCCCTTCACCGAACCGTGACCGTGGGCGAGATCCCCTTCCCAGACCGCCTGGGCCGTGCGCTTTGCCGCCATCGGCCGCCGAAGGAGGGTGCCGATTTAACGGGGAGGTCGGGGCGCCGGTGGACCGGGGGGTTTTTCTAGCGCGGCGGGTTCGACGGTCATGGCGGTTGCGCTGGCCCGCCTCCCGCGGTTCCTCGTGCTCGAACCGGTCTCGACCGTACGGGTCGAGATCGAGCTCGAAGCGCCGGCGTGCGAGATCGACGTCGAGCTCGAGAACCCCGAACCGGGCCGGTCGTTCGTCCTGTTGATCGGCCACAAGGAGGGTCCGTTCGTGCAGCGCGTCCGGCTCGCCGGCCGCGCGCGCATCCTGTTCGACCCGGAAGCGCCCGGCGAGTACGTCCTCTTGCTCGCGAACCCGCACCGCGAGCCGCTGGTGCTCCGACTGAAGGGGCGGAACCTGCCGAAGGGGACCGTCGCGCCGAAGGGCGTGCCGGCCCGGCCGGTCCTGGACGCGCCGGTCGGGCCCGAACCGTCTCCGACCCGGTCGATCGACGGTCCTTCCCTTCCGCGCACGGCCCGACGCAGCAAGTCGCCGCACCGCCGCCGCGCGCGCCCGCGGGCGACGGCCCGCCGGCGACCGGCGGCCGCACGCCACTCCTCCTCCTCGGGCTAGCCCCGCCCGCCGGGTCCATATCTTTCGAGCTCTACGGAGTGGTGTGCCGCGGGCGAACTCGGGCTCCGACGTGCGATGGGCCCAGCGCTGGCGCGCGCGGTGGGATCGACAGCAAGAGCGGTACCTCCCGGACCGGGAGGAGCGGTTCGACGCGATCCTGGACGTCCTCGAGCACGCGGTCGCCGTCGACCGTCGCCGTCGTCACCACAACGCCGACCACCCCTTCCGGTTCCTGGACCTGGGGGGCGGCACGGGGGCGCTCTCGGAACGGATCCTGCGCCGGTTCCCGCACAGTCGCGCCGTCGCGGTCGACTTCGACCCCGTCTTGATGCGCCTCGGCCGGACGGCGCTGCCGCAGTTCGCGTCGCGCCTCGCGTGGGTCGAGGTCGACCTCCGGAACCGGGATTGGACTTCGAAGCTGCCGCCCGGCCGGTTCGATGCGGCGGTCTCGACGACCGCCCTGCATTGGTTGACCACGGCGGAGTTGGCCCGCGTCTACCGCGCCGTGGCCGGACGGATCCGCCCCCGCGGCGTGCTCGTGAACGGCGACGGGCTCCGATACGGGAGGGAGGCACCCTTCCTCGGACGGTGGGCCCAGGACCACCGGACCCTCGACCACGCCCACGCGCGGGACCGCGGCGAGGAGTGGAGCGCGTGGTGGGCCGCGGTCGTTAAGGACCCGCGCCTCGCGCGCGAAGCCGCGCTGCGCGCGACCCGCGTGCCCCGACACCACGAACGCACGCCGCCGGTCGACCTGCCGACCCACCGCCGGCTCCTCGCCCGCGCCGGATTCCGGGAGGTCGACGTCGCCTGGTCGCACTGGGAGAATCGGGTGCTGGTCGCCGTGCGGTGACCCCGCCCGCCGGCGGCGGGCCGAAGGCTTGAAGCCTCGGGTCGCGGGTCGGTCGCCGCCCGCATGAGCGACCTCGCCGAGTACCTCGCGGTCATCGTGAGCATCTTCGCGATTGTCGACCCGATCGGAGCGCTCCCGTTCTTCGTCAGCCTGACCGAGGGGTACGACGCCGCCGACCGCCGGGTGATCCGGGGGCGCGCGGTCCTCGTCCTGGGCGCCGTGCTCGGCGGGATGGCCCTGTTCGGCCGCTTCCTGTTCGCCGCCTTCGGGTTCACGCTCGCCGCGTTCGAGATCGCCGGGGGGATCCTCCTGTTCGTGGTCGCGTTCGACATGCTCCAGGGGGAGGTCACCCGCACGCGCCTCTCGACCGAGGACCGCGCCGAAGCGATCACGCGCCGGGACGAGATCTCCGTCGTGCCCCTCGGCATCCCGCTCCTCGCGGGGCCCGGTGCGATCTCGACCGTGATGATCTACGAGGGGAACGCCGGGAACGACCCGTTCCTGATCCTCGCCGTCTTCGTGGCCGTGGGGATCACGACCGCCCTGACGTACGTGGTCCTGCGCTACGGCGAGCGGATCTTCCGCTCGCTCGGAAAGGTCGGGGTGATGGCGATGACCCGGGTGCTCGGGCTGTTGCTCGCCGCGGTCGGGGTCCAGTTCGTGATCAACGGCGCCGTCGCGATCGCGCCGCACCTGTAGCGGCGCGGGGCTTCGCCGGACGGGCGCGCTTCGGCGGGGCTCGCGCGGGCGCGGCGCCGGGTTTCGGGCGCCGTCCGCTGCGCTCCAGCATCAGGCTGGACGGCGTCCGGGGGTTCCGGTCGGCGGCCCAGACCCGCTCGCCGGCGCGGATCGGCACGGGCAGGTCGTTCTCGGCCGGTGGGAATCCGCACTCGAAGTCGTCCGTGTAGGCGCAGTACGGGTTGAACGCCCGGTTGAAGTCGAGCTCGTACTCGTCGTCCGGATTGAGCTCGAGCGTGAGGTACCGTCCGGGACCGTAGCTCTCTCGGCCGCTGGTCGTGTCCCGGAACGGCACGAACACCGAGGTCCCGACGCCCTCGCCCGCGTGGTAGACGCGGAGCCGCAGCGCCCGACCGCCGACCGAGAACGCGAGGTCTCCGAGGTACCGCATCACAGCCTGGTTGTCGCGATTCGTCCGGAGGTAGGCCTCCTCGGGCACCGGCGCCCGCTCGAGCGTCGCGGAGATCCGGAACTCGGGGTCCGGCGGAAAGTATCGGAGCTCGTGGAACGGGACCCGGCCGCCGACGAACGGCGACTCCGGGTGGCGGGCCATGAACTCGTTCTTCATCGCGCGCTCCGTTTCGAGCTCGCGCATCCAGGCGTCGTCCGACATCGGCCCGGCCGAGCCGGCCTGCCCTTTAACGCTTCGGCCCGTCACCCGGCGGAAGTTCGAGGGTCATCCACTCGAGGTCGATCCGCCGCTCGCCGCGCCGGATCTCGCCGACCCATCGCCCGGTGCTCCGGAACCCGAACCGCTCGTAGAGCTGCCGCGCCCGCGGGTTGGTCGAGAAGACACCGAGCCGGACCCGCTCGAACCGACCGCGGGCTTCGGCGAGCGCCCGCTCCATCAGCGCCCGGCCGCACCCGCGCCCCCGATGCGTCCGCTCGACCAGGATCCCGAGGACGCCGACGTGGGACGTCTCGGACGGCGGGGCGGAACCGCCCGCCGGGGCGATCGTGCACGCGCCGACGGCGCGCCCGTCGACCTCGGCGACCGCGACGATGACCTCCCGCTCGAGGACGCGGCGGTAGAGGTCGGAGAACCACGCCACCTCGCCGGACGGCTTCGGTCGCTCGTCGAACAGCGAGATCCCGATCGTCCCCTCCGCGTCGCGCTCGTCGTAGAGCGCGAGGTAGGAGTTGGCGAGCGGCTCGAAATCGTCCCAGTGAAGGTCGCGGACCTTCACGCCCCCGGCTCCCATCGGCCTACGCGTAGCCGAACTGGTGCTTCGCGAAGTCGCTCATTCGGTCCGGGGTCCACGGAGGGTCCCAGATCATGTCGACCTTCGCCGAGTGGACCTGCGGCACCTTCTCGATCGCAAGCTTGACCTCTTCGGCGAGGATCCCTGCGACCGGACAGCCCGGGGCGGTCAGCGTCATCTTGAGCACGACGTCGTCGTTCGACCACTCGAACCCGTAGACGAGTCCGAGGTCGACGATGTTCATCGGGATCTCGGGGTCGTAGATCTGCTTCAGGCTCTCCGTGATCAGCCGCTCGGTCTCGGCGTGCGGCCCCGCGGTCGTCGCCGGAGCCGGGGCCCCCGGCGCCGGGGGGATCGCCGCTTCGGACATCAGGGGAACGACCGGGCCGGGGCGTATAAGGGTGGCCGACGGGAGGTTACGCGGGCGTCAGGGCGCGGACAACGCGTTTAAGGGGGTCCTTCTACCCGCCGTCAATGGTACCGCCCAAGG
>JASHPZ010000024.1 GCA_030037815.1 Thermoplasmata archaeon
GACGACCCCCTCGACCACCTCTGGTAGGCGCCCCGGAGTTCACGCCCCCGGGCCGCCGACCGCGCCGGGCGGCGGGGGCGGCGGCGGAAGCGTCGGCCCGATCCCCGAGCGCACTCGTTCGTCCACCTTGAGGTAGGCGAACAGGAGCAGGATCCCCTCGACCACGAAGAACACGAGGCCGAGGACCGTCCAGAGGAGCAGCCGCTCTTTGAGGGCCGGGAACTGCCCGGAGGCGGCCATGCGCTCGAACGCGGGCAGCTCCTTCCAGAGCAGGTAGTTGACCACGGCGGAGAGGAAGCAGTACGCGACGCCACCGAGTTCGAACGGGGGCACCCCGAACGCGACGTCGAGCACGGTGACGAAGCTCAGGATGAGGAACAGCAGTCCCGCGATCAGGGCGACGAACAGGGCGGTCGCGTGCGCCAGCCGCAAGGTCGACTCGAGCGCGTCGTCGACCGGTGGCGGGGGCGGCGGAGGGGGAGGCGGGGGGGCCGCCGGGGCGCTCATCGGCGGGGCCCCGTGATCGCCGGGACGGGATAACGCAGGAGGGCCGCGACCCCACCGAACGCTTTCGCGAGGAGCTCCCCCTCCTCGCTCTCGGTCGAGACGAGCCGGGCGGTCGCGCCCGAGTCGGCCGCGACCCGGAACATCTCCTCGACGTAATCCTCGTTCGCGGCCTCGCTCACCGTGCGCTGGCCGCAGTTCGGGCACGGCGCCTCCAGCACGCGGTCGACCTCGGCGTCCGGCAGCGTGCGGACGAACTCGTGCTGGCAGGCGCTGCAGCGGAACGTGATCCGCTGCTGGCGGAGCCCCTCCGAGATCAACAGGGTGTCGACCGCGCCGATCTCGAGCGCGTGCTGCACGTCCCGCTCTCCGTAGGCGGCGAGCCCCTGCTCGGCCCGACGGATCTCGCCGAGCAGCTTCTGGATGATCCGCTTCTCCTCGGTCAGCTCGAGCCCGTGGAGCGTCTGGGTCGCCTTCTCGACCATCTCCTTGAGGCCGTACTCGTCCGTGTAGCCGGTGTCGAAGAGCGGCTGGACGACCTTCTGCTGGAGCTCGTAGTGGAGGTAATTCTCCTTGTAGAAGTACTCCTTCGTCGCCCCCGGTCCGCCGAGGAGGATCCCCTTCAGCGCGTCCTTCTTCGGGAGGAACAGCTCGTTCGCGATCTCGCCGATCCGCACGAAGAATTCGTGCGCCGCGTGCTCGATCATCCGCTCGAATCGGTGCGCGGATTGCCCGCCGCGGCCGTGCTTCGACGGGACCTGGGACTGGCGGTTCCGGACCGCTTCCACGCGCTTCCCGCGCAGGAATCCGATCGTCACCTCGGCGCGGTCCATCACGATCAGCCCCCAGAGGTCGGGCTCGTGGACCATCGAGAGGAGCGGGTCGAGGAAGAACGACGAGTCGCACCGGTAGAGGTAGGTGTTCAACGGCTCCGGCGGCTCGACGATGAACGTCACCGGCTCCGATTTGTCGGCGCCGACCGCCCGGCTGCCGACGAAGAACGCGACGCCGCGCTCGGGCGGCTCCTTGTAGGCGCGCACCCGGCCCATCAGGGACTCGATGGCCCACATCACGTTCTTCCGGGTCGTGCGGCTCTTGATGTTCGAGCTCTGGGCGTACTCGTTCCGGAGGTACGACATCACGTCGGAGATCTGCTTCGTCGGCGAGACGTAGAGGCTGATCAGCTCGGTCGCCCGGCCCTTGCACGCGGCGATCTCGTCGAGCTTGCGCCGGAACGAGTAGCGCGCCAGCTGCAGGTCGGCGGGGGCCGCGCTCATGCGGCCTCCGTCCCGGAGCCAGAACGCCCGTCGCCCGCGTTGCGCTCAACCCGGGCGCCGGCGCCGCGGCCCCGGGGCCCGTGCCCCGGGCGGCAGAGTCAGAGGAGACGCTGGACGTGCTCTTCGATGACGTTCTCGGGGTACGCCCCGACGATCCGGTCGACGAGCTTGCCCTGCTTGTAGAACAGAAGGGTCGGGATGCTCATGATCCCGAGCGCGCCGGCCTTCTCGCCGTTGTCGTCCGAGTTCATCTTCCCGAACGCGACCTTGCCGCGGTACTTCTCGCTCAGCCGGTCGACGATCGGGGAGACCATCCGGCACGGCCCGCACCAGGGAGCCCACACATCGATCACGACGGCCGGACTCTCGCCGCTGAACTGGTCAAAGTTCGCGCCGCCTACCTCTTGGACGACCATGGACCCGCACCTGCCCCCATTCGAACGCGGTCGGCTAATAAGCGTTCGCGCGCGCGTCGGATACCGAGCGGCGCCCGGGTGCGTCGTACGCATCCGGCCTCCCTCCGGCGCAACCCTCCGCGCACCGCCGGGCGAACACTCTTTGTAGAATCCCACCCATCCTAGGCCGTGGCTTCTGCGCCCGGTTTCTCCGAGCGGCCGATGCCTTCGTCGAGCCGTCCCGTCCCCGCGGGGGACGCGGTTCCCTACGTCGACCGCGGAGGGTACCGGACGACCCTCCTCACGCCGGCGGCGCGCAAGGGCGTACGCAACCGGATGCTCCTGTTGCGCCAGGCGGCGCTCGCCCGACTCCAGGGACTCACCGGCGCGTCCGACGCCGACGTGCGACGGTACGCCCGGGAGCTGCGCGAGAGCGGACTCCCGGACACGCTCCTCCAGCGCGGCGCCGGACTCGCGTTCGCGCACGAGCTGCCGCAGGGGGCGCTCCTCTACCTGCTCGTCCGCGCGGCCCGGCCCCGCCGCGTCGTCGAGACCGGCGTGCGGCCCGGGTACTCGACGGCCTGGCTGCTCGCGGCGCTCGACGCGAACCGCGAGGGGGAGCTGACGTCCCTCGGACCGGGTCCGGTCTCCGGGCGGATCTCGGGCGTATCGAACGTCACGGTCGGGCAGTTCGTCCCCCCCGCGCTCCGTTCCCGATGGACGCTCGCCCTCGGGAACACCGAGGACCGACTGCGGGACATCCTCGCCGCCGCTCGCGGGGTCGACCTGTTCTTCTACGACAACGGTCCGGAGGCCGCGCGCGCGCGGTTCGAGCTCCGGGCCGCGTGGGAGGCGCTGAGCGAACGAGGGATCCTCCTCGCGCACCACGTGGACGCGAACACGGCCTGGGCTGACTTCTGCCGGGCCCAGGGGACGGCGACCCAGATCCTCGACCCGGGCCCGCCCCCCCTGGGGGCGCTCGCCCTCGCGTCGCCCCGGTAGGGGCCCCCGCTACCGCTCGAGTTCCTCGACCAGGTGGATCACGGCGGGCAGGATCAGCTTCTCGAGCGCGGTGCGGACCGCCCGCTCGCTGCCCGGCAGCGCGAACACCGGCTTTCCGGCGATGACGAACAGCGACGCCCGGCTGATGATCGCGAGCGGACCGACCTCCTGAAAGCTGACGGAGCGGTAGAGCTCGCCGAACCCTTCGAGCTTCCGGCCGCCCATCGTCTCGAGGGCGTTCACCGTGAGGTCCCGCGACGAGACCCCGGTGCCGCCGACGGTCACGGCCGCCTCGACCTTCGGTTCGGCGAGCCACGGCTCGAGGTGGTCGCGCGCGTCCGCGATCGAGTTCGCGACCAGTTCGTAGTGCACGACCTGATGGCCGGCGCCGCGCACGAGCTCCTGCGCGAGCTGGCCCGACGGGTCGTCGTCCTTCGTGTGCGTGTCCGAGACCGAGAGGACGGCGAACCCGAGGGAGCGGGTACCTCCAAGGTGGTGGCGGCTCGTGGCGGTCGGGCCCGGATGTGGTTCCGTCATGGGGGGGGACTCTGCCCCTTCTGCTTCCGCGTGACCCGGACGGGTCCCAGGGAGGTCGCGGGGTAGAGTCCCCGCGCATCCTTCTCGAGGTACTTGACCATGTCCCAGACCGTCAGGAGCGCGACCGAGGCGCCGACGAGCGCTTCCATCTCGACGCCGGTGCGGTCGACCGCTTCGGCGACGGCGACCGCGCGGATGCCCGTCCGCGTGACCGAGACGTCGACCCGGCTCGCCGTTATCGGGACGGTGTGGCAGTGGGGGATGAGTTCCGAAGTACGCTTCATCGCCTGCAGCCCGGCGACCTCGCCGGTCCCGAGCGGGTCCCCTTTTTCGACCCGGCCCGCGCGGACGGCGCGGAGGGTGGTCGACCGTACCCGCAGGAGTCCCGTCGCCTCGGCCCGTCGCGCGACGACGGCCTTGGCGCCGACGTCCTTCTGCCGCGCCATCGTCAGCCGCCGGCGGCCGGTCCGGCGGCCAAGTGCGCGAGGACCGCTTCGAGCTGGATGCGGTCGGAGGCGCCCTGCGCGAGCCGGAAGTCGACCTCGCCGAGGAACTCGATCAGGCGGACCTTCGCCCGCGGGGGGAGCACGCTATCCGGAATGTCCGGAAGGTAGCCGTGAATCGACCGCAGGATCTCCTCGCCCGACGTGCCGCGGTCCGTGAACAGCGCGTAGAGCCGGCGACGGGCGTCGAGGAAGTTCCCCTGGAGCGCGGCGGTCAGCATCGCCTCGACCTCGCGCCGCAACGGCACGGTCGCGTACTCCTTCACCGTCTCCGCGGTGACGTGCTCGGCGTGGGTCGCCGCGAGCTGGAGGAGGTTGGTCGCGCGACGCAGGTCCCCGGCGCTCGCCGCGACGATCGTCTCGAGGGCGTCGGGCGTCACCGTTTTTCCTTCGGCGGACGCGATCCGCTCGAGCTGGGACCGGACGGCTTCGGGCGCGTAGTTCCGGAACCGGAACACCGCGCATCGGGACTGGATCGGGTCGATCAGGCGCGACGAGTAGTTGCACGACAGGATGAACCGGCACGACCCCGAGTATCGCTCCATCAGCCGGCGCAGCGACGCCTGGGCCTCGGAGGTCAGGTTGTCGGCCTCGTCCAGGAATAGGATCTTGAAGCCGACGGTTCCCATCGGCGCCGTCCGCGCGTACTGCTTGATCGTCGTGCGGACCGTGTCGATCCCGCGCTCGTCGGACGCGTTCAACTCGAGGAAGTTCTGCCGCCACTCCCCCCCGAACAGGTCCCGGGCGAGGGCGAGCGCCGCGGTGGTCTTTCCGGTTCCGGGTGGGCCCGCGAACAAGAGGTGGGGCATCGAGCGCTTCTCGGCGTACGACCGGAGCAGCGGCACCACCGCGTCCTGGCCCACCATGTCGCGGAGCGACGTGGGTCGGTACTTCTCGACCCAGACCGCCTCGGCCGCCCGCGCCGCCATCGTCCGACCGTCGCCTTCCGGGCCACCTAATTACGGTTGCTCGCGGTCGGCTCGGACGCGGCCGACGTGAGCGCCGCGAGCTGGCGCTCGTCCTCACGGTGGCGACGGAGCGCCTCGGTGAACAGGCGGCCGTACTGCCCGAGCGCCTGACGGTGCCCCCCGTGGTCGTCGCGCACAACGACACCGAGGAACCATCGCAGTTGCTCGACGCTGGTCTCGAACCAGCGGTGGTCGCCGCGAATTCGGTCGGCGAGGAACCGGCGGCGGTCGTCTGCGGTCCTCGTCGGTTCCGGGTCGGCTTGGCAGTGGGCCGTCACGGCCACGGCGAACTCTTCGACCGTTCGGCGGACCACCGGGAGCGAGCACGGCTCGATCAGGACCAGGCTATCGCTAAAGCGGCCGAACCGCGCGACCTCGGCGTCCAGCGCCGGCGGGGTCGTCGTCTCTCGGGGCGCCACGGGCGAGGGACCCATGCCGGGCGCACTCCCCCCGACCGAATAGCCCCGGCGCCCGGCCGCGCCTCCTCGTCGTGCTCACCGGACGTGTGGCGCGGAAGTGCGTCCCGAGGATGGGAGGGGAGGCCCCTCGTCGAGCCGATGAACGCGCTGTCGGTGCGACCGATCCTCGAGCAGGCGATCGAGTGGCGAGCGGACGAGGCACGACCCGAGCCCGAGCGAACTCCGGTCCCGCGGTGGTGCGGGATCGGGAAAGGCTGGCTCACCCCGCGCCCTCCCGACCCGACCCGAACGGAGTGATCGGACCGCCTCCAAATACCCGGACTTCCCTGCCGTCGCCGTGGCTACCTCCCCGCCGCGCGTCGAGGAAGGACGGGCGCGCGTCCACGGGCGGGACCTCTTCTGGAAGCGGTTCGGCCGGCCGGGGCCGGGCGGCACCGCGGTCGTGTTGCACGGCGGACCCGGGGCGACCCACGACTACCTCGTTCCGTTCGCCGACCTCACCGCGCACGGATTCGAGGTCCTCCTCTACGACCAGGTCGGCTGCGGCCGCTCGGAGGTCGAGCCCGACGTCCGCGACTACACCGTCGCCCGCGACGTGGACGACCTCGACGCCTTGCGCCGTTCGTTCGGGCTCGAGCGATTCCACCTGCTCGGCTCGAGCTACGGCGGAATGCTCGCGCTGGCCTACGCGCTCGCCCATCCGGAGCCGCTCGTTACCCTGACGAGCGTGAGCGGACTCGCGAGCGTGCCGCTCACGGTGCGGGAGATGCGCCGCCTCAAGGGAGAGCTCCCGGCCCCGGTGCGGACGACCCTCGAAAAGTACGAGGCGAGCGCGCAGTACCAGCACCCGGAATACCTGGCCGCGGTCCTCGAATTCTACCGTCGGCACCTGTGCCGGCTCGAGCCGTGGCCGGCGCCGGTGCAGTACACCCTCGACCACATGAGCGAGGGGAAGTACCTGACGATGAACGGCCCGAACGAGTTCACGATCACGGGGACGATCCGCGACTTCGACGTGACGGACCGGCTCCGCGAGATCCGCCTCCCGACGCTCGTCACCGCGGGGCGGTTCGACGAAGTGACGCCCACGGTCGCGCGGTCGATCCACGACGGGATCGCCGGGTCGGAACTCGCCGTGTTCGACCGGAGCTCGCACCTCGCGTTTTGGGAGGAACGCCCCGCGTTCTTCGACCGCGTCGGTGCGTTCCTGCGCTGCCACGCGATCCCGTCGTCTACCCGTTCGGCGGGGCCGTAGCGGCCCCCGCGGGAACGACATCCCGTGCGCGCGATGCGATGCGCCGCCCGAGTCGATACTGGAGGTACAGCATCGCGAGCGCCACGACGAGGATTCCCGGGACGCTGAACTCGATCGCCACGTCCCACACCGCGAGCGCGCCCAGCATCCCGGTCGCGAAGTAGAACTCGGAGCGCTCGAGGTCGTCCGTGCCGACCGTGCTCCGCAGGACCCCGAGCGCGCCGGCGTTGATCAGCACGAAGACGACGGCGGCGACCCACGCGCTCGGCCGGCCGACGCCCGCGAAGACGAGGACGAGGAGCCAGGCGTCCCACAGGACCGTCCCGAAGAGGACGAGGCCGGTCCGGCCCCACCGGGTCGTGGAGCGGCGCAGCGCGAGCGCGTCGCGGGGGAGCCAGTACGCCGCGGCGAGGAGCGCCGCGACGATCGCGCCGAACAGGGCGGCGACCGGAACGCTCGGGCCGTGTCCGACCACGAACCCGAACCCCACGACCTCGGTGAGGTAGAGGGCCGCGACCAGGACGACGCTCCCGCGGTCGAGCCACGGGACCGACGCGACCTCGGGGAACCAGAGCCGGGTGAGCAGGATCGGGAGGGCGATCGAGTAGACGGCGTGGAAGGTCGCGAGCCCGAGCGCCCACAGCCAGTTCACGCCGAACGCATGCCCGTAGGAGGCGAGCGCGCCGACCGGCGAGCCCGAGGGCTGGAAGAACGTGTGGACCTCGAAACCCTCCTCGGCGATCCCGTACGCGGCCCCGAGGAGGAGGATCGACCCCCACCCTTTCGAGCCGCGGACGACGAACTCTCGGATCAGGAGCGCCCCGCCGCCGTAGAGCGCCACGTCGAGCGAAAAGCCCACCAGGAAACCGAACGGATTGTAGAGGAGCTCGCTCACCGGCGTCGAGCCGGTCAGGAGCTCGGGGATCGTCGGGGCGAAGAGGAGGAGCGCGAGGACCGGCAGCCTCGGCCGGATCAGGATCCGCACGTCCGGCAGTCGGGGTCCCCGGTAGAAGAACCGTTCGACCCGCGCGCGGGACGAAACTATAACCGCGCGCGACACCGTCCGACCGCGGTCGTCCGATGCGCGAGATGCTGGCGCACGTCCCGTTCCGCGGGGCCATCCGGGAGCGGTCGGTCGAGCCGTACCTCCGCCTGTTCCGGCAGCTCCGGAGTCGCCGCCGCGTCAAGGGCGTCCTGTTCGACATCTCGAGCGGCGGCGGCGAGTCGATCGCGTCGATGGACCTCTACCTCGCCGTCAAGCGACTCGACCAGGTGAAGCCGGTCTACGCCTCGATCGGCTCGCTCGGGGCGTCCGGCGCGTACATGGCCGCGCTCGGGGCCCGGCGGGTCTTCGCGTACCCCGAGTCCGGCGTCGGTTCGATCGGGGTCGTCTCGCCGCACCTCGCGGTGCGGGAGCTCGTCCGCCGTCTCGGGATCTCGGTCGAGCTCGTCCACGCGGGCGTGCACAAGGACGCGTACCAGGGCTACCGGCCCCTCACGGACGTCGAGCGGACGAAGCTCCAGGCGGTGGTCGACGAGGGGTACGCGCAGTTCGTCGACCTCGTCGCCCGCGAACGGAAGCGTCCCGTGGACGAGATCCGGGCGCTCGCCACCGGCGAATTCTGGACGGGCACCCGCGCGCTCGAGCTCGGGCTCGTGGACGCGCTCGCGGACCGCGAGCTGGCCCTCGAGGAGCTGGCGCGCACGACCGGGGTCCCGTCCGGGAAGACCGCGCGGATCGGACCGCCGCGCGGGTTCTTGGAGCGCGTCTTCGCGAGCGGTTCCGAAGTCGCGCTCGGCGCGCTCTCGACCCGCGTGCGCGAGACGATCGAAGAGAGCGTCCTCGACCTCGGCGGCCCGTCGTTCCGCCGGTAGGTCCCCCGCCGCCGCGAGTGGTTATATAGGCCCGTCCGCGTCGACCGGGCGATGCCCGACAATCGTCGGTCCGGCTTCTCCAGCGCGGCCGGTCTCATCCAGTACTACGACATGGAGGAGACGCGGGCGCTCAAGGTCAACCCGTACATCGTGGTCGGGTTGGGCATCGGCGCCTCGATCCTGGTCGAAGTGCTGAACTGGCGACCGATCTAGCCGCCTACGCTGCGACCGACTCCGCGCGGAGCGCGGCTTTCGAGCCCGGCAGGAACCGGCCTTCCGACGTGCGTCCGAGCAGCACGACCTTCGAGTCGGGCGACTCGTCCAGCATCGGGTAGCCCGTGCGGTCGGAGAGCTTCTCCGCGAACGCCCGGATCTCCTCGTGGACGGGCACGTGGTCCCGCCCGAGGCGCATCCGCGACTTCCCCATGTACACGTACCCCTTGGCCTCGATGAAGTCCGGCCGCGCCCGGCCGTCGAGCTCGGCGTAGGCGTCGGCCCAACCGAGGTTCCATCCGCGCACGAGGGTGTGCCGGACGACCCGCCGCGTCGGGAGGTCGCGGACGATCGCGAGCGACTCGAGGAGCCGCTCCCACGCGTCGTCGTACGCCGGTAGGGTGAGCCGCCGGAACACCTCCCGGTTCGGGGCCGTCACGGAGACGTAGAGCTGCGTCGGCAGGGGGTCGAGCGCGCGCAGCGCGTCAGGGTTCGTCCCGTTGGTGACGAGGAACGTCGTGATCCCGCGCGCGTGGCACAGCTCGAGGAACCGGTTCATCTTCGGGTAGAGCGTCGGCTCGCCCGTCAGCGAGATCGCGATGTGGCGGGGGGATTGCGACTCCTCCCAGCGGGCGAGCTCGACCTCGGGGTCTCCCTTGAACCCGGAGAGGATCCGCTGCTGCGCCCCGATCGACCGGTCCAGGAGGAGTTCCGGGTCGTCGTACTCGGGCATCACGCCGTCGTGCTCCCATCCCTGGTTGCGCCAACAGAACCGACAGTGGAGGTTGCACGCGTCGATCGCCGGCGACATCTGGAGGCACCGGTGGCTCTCGATTCCGTAGAACCGCCCCTTGTAGCAGTCCCGTCCCCGCGTCAGCGACTCGCGGGTCCAGTAGCAGAGTTTGACGGCGCTGTGCCGGCCGGTGAGCTGGTACCCCTGGTCGGAGAGCGTGTCCGACAGGTCCTGGTCGCCCATCGCCGGCGGAGACGACCCGCCCTCGCCCCATAAGCGTTTGTGGCGCGCCCGGGTCCGCGGCGCGTTCGCGGGGGGTGCGGGCGTGGATCGCAACGTCCGGTGGCTCGGCTTCGGCGGGGTCCTCCGCGCGACGGGACTCAGCCTGATCCTGCCCTACTTCGCCCTCTACCTCCGGAACGTCCTCGGCCTCGGCTTCGCCGAGATCGGCGTGCTCATCGCCCTCTCCGGCGCCCTCCCGCTCGTGGTCGTCCCGTTCGCGGGGTTGCTGACCGACCGGGTCGGACGCCGGCGGGTCTTCCTCCTCTCGCTGGCCGCCGAAGGCTCCGCCGTGCTGCTCGCGGCGTACGCGATGGAACTGCGGAGCTTGGTGCCCCTGATCGTCGCCGTCAGCGGAGTGTCGCTGATGGGCACGATCGCCCAGCCGGCGATCAGCGCCTACGTCGCGGACTTCGTGCGGGGGTCCGACCGAACGCTGGGGTTCACGTGGCTGCGGGTCGGTTGGAACGTCGGGTTCACGGCCGGGGTGCTCGCCGGCGGTTCGCTGATCGGTCTGTTCGGGTTCGTCCGGGTCGGGGTGGCGGCGGGCGTGTTCCTCTTGGCGGGCACCGCCCTGGTGACGCTCGAACTCGACCCGTCCCCGTACGACCTTGCCCGACGGTCGGCCCCCGGCCCCGCCGCCCCCTCGACCCGGCCCCCGACGCTCGCCGCGAGCTTTCGCATCATCGGGCGCGACCGACCGTTCCTCGCCGTGTGCGCGGCCGTCGCCGTCGCGGAGCTGACGATCGGACAGTGGGGGGTGACGTTCCCGGTCTTCGTCAACTCCGTCCTCCACGTGCCCTACGCGCTGCTCGGCGCCGGCTTGGCGCTGAACGGCGTGTTGGTGGTCCTCTTCCAGCCCCCGACCACCCGCGCGGCCCTCGGTCACCGCCACACGTCGCTGTTCGCCCTCGGCGCCGGGCTCTACGTCGCCGGATTCCTTCTGTTGGCGGCGTTCGCCACGGTGGGGGTCGCGGTGCTCGTCGCGTTCTTCGCGGCCGTGCTGGTCCTGACGATGGGCGAGAACGTCGCCTCCATCCCGACCACGACGCTCCCCTCCAACCTCGCCCCCGCGAGCGAGGTCGGCGCCTACAACGGCGCGTTCGCGACGTTCGTCGGGATCGGACAGCTGCTCGCGCCGACCCTCGGAGGGGTCGTGCTCGCGGCGGCCGGCTCGCCGTTCGTCGCGTGGGTCGTGCTCTCGCTTCCGGTCCTGCCGGCGGTGGCCGTGATCGCCCGCGTCGGCGGGCGGTTGCCGACGCCCGCGAACCGGGCCTAGGCGTCGCCCGTCAGGCGGGCGGCGGCGGGAGGTGCAGCCCCGGGGCGGGGGCGCCGGCGACCGGCGCCGGCTCGCCCCCCATCAGCGCGAGGTACGCGTCCTCGAGCACCAAGGAGGCGCTCTGGTAGGAGAGCACCGGGCCGAGCTTGACGAGTCCCGTCAGGATCTCGGCGCGCGAGGAGTTCGACCCGTCGAACGTCAGCCGGTATCGCCGCTCGCCGATGACGACCGCGTCCTGGACGAGCGGCCCGATCGCGCGGATGCGGTCGAGGACGATCGGGGTCGCGAACTCGACGTCCACGGCGCGGGCCTGGAACCGCGTCGCGACGTTCTCCACCGTGTCGCGGAGGAGGATCTGCCCCTGGTTGATGAAGATCACCTGGTCGCAGATGTCGGTGACCTCCTGCATCAGGTGGGAGCTCATCAGGATCAGGTGGTCCTTCTTGAGGTCGTTCAGGAGGTTGCGGATCAGAATCCGCTCCTTCGGGTCGAGGCCGCTGGTCGGCTCGTCCAGGATCAGGACGCGCGGGTCGCGGATCAGGGACGCCGCGATGACGACCCGCTGCCGCTGCCCCTTCGAGAGGCGGCCGGTCTTCGACTTCAACGGCGGGAGCTCGAGCTTGACGTTCAGGTCGGCGATGTCGTGGGCGAGCGAGCGGTACGGTCCGCCGCGGAAGTCCGAGACCATCTCGATCGCCTCCTCGACGGTCTGGGAGGGATACGGTTCGGGGCTCTCGATGACGCAGCCGACGTCCTCGAGGGCGTGCTTCCGGTCCTGGATGACGTTCACGCCGTTGAGGTACGACGCCCCGGCGCTCGGCCGCAGGAGACCGGTGAGCAGTTTGAGGGTCGTCGTCTTGCCCGCCCCGTTGGGGCCCAAGTAGCCGATCGCGCCCGACCCCTCGTACTTGAAGGACGCCGAGGTGAGCGCGAGCCGCCCGCTCGCGTATGCCTTCGAGAGGTTCTCGACCCGGATCTCGGACATCGACTACCCCTTCGACTCCTTGAAGTGGTAGAAGACCAGGCTTGCCGCCAGGAAGATCACGAAGTACGCGAGGAAGATCAGGGCCCCGGTCTCGACGCTGATCGTCGGGCTGGTCGACAGCGGGCTGCGGGGCGCCCCGAGGACCGACACGAGGACGTTCTCGGCGTAGTTGATGGAGTAGTACGGCGTGTAGCCGAGGCTCCCGACGATCGCGTCGGCGACGTTCAGCCCGAAGATCAGGATCAGCACCGTGGCGACGATGCTGACGGACGGGCTGCGGAAGAACGACGAGAAGAAGAACGCCACCGAGAGGATCCCGCACGCGTAGAGCAGCGCCAGGAGCAGCGACTCCACGAGCGGCACGCCGGGCACGATCGTGGACGGGGTGTGGTAGTGGTAGAGCGACCCGAGCACGACGCCCCCGTAGAACACTCCGATCAGCACCGCCGACGCGACGAAGGCGGCGACGTACCGTCCCAGGAGGAGGACCGACCGGCGGACCGGCAGGACGAGCGTGAAGTACCCGGTGCCTCCGCCGAAGTCGATCGCGAGCGCGTCCCCGCCCATGAACGCCCCGATCAGGATCCCGAACAGGCCGAACAGTCCGAGGAACCCCGAGACGTAGGCGACCCCGGAGCCGATCCCTCCGCCGCGCCAGATCGTGACCCCGATCACCGCGCCGGTCGCGATCAGCACCAGGAGGAGCAGCGCGAGAAAGCGGCTCGTGTGGAGATAGAACTTGAACTGGTGGCGGAACGCCGTCCACCACTGCTCAAAATCGGTGGGCAGATGCCGAGTCTCCACGCCCGCCCCGTCCGCCAGAGGGAGAAAAGGGTGACTCCAAGATTGCTAGGGTTTCACACCGTCCGGCGCACTAGCCCCCGGCCGCCGGCCGCGCCGGAACCCGGGTCGCGCCGGGGACGAGTTCGAGCCGGGCGCGGCGCAGGGTGAGCGAATTCAGCACGACCGTGGTCGACGAGACCCCCATCGCGAGGGCGCCGACCATCGGCAACCAGTCGTACGCCCCAAAACCGAGCGCCGGCACGAGCGCGCCCGCCGCGATCGGGAGGAGGACGGCATTGTACCCGACGGCCCAGAGGAGGTTCGCCCGGACGCGCCCCACGATCCGACGCGCGAGGGCGATCGCGGTCGGGACTCCCCGCAGGTCGGCGTGGACGAGGAGCACCTGACCCGCCTCTCGCGCGACCTCGGTGCCGGTGCCGACCGCGATCCCCACGTCGGCCGCGGCCAGAGCGGCCGCGTCGTTCACCCCGTCCCCGACGAACGCGACCGTGCGCCCGGCGCGCTGGAACTCCCGGACGACCTCGACCTTGCCGGCCGGTGCGACCCGGGCCCGCACGGCCGAAAGACCGAGTTCGCTCGCCACCGCCCGCGCGACCTCGGGCGCGTCGCCGGTGACCATCACGACCTCGATCCCGGCGCGCCGGAGGGCCGCGACGGCCTCCGACGCGTGAGGGGCCAGGGGCGCGCGCATCGCGACGGCGCCGAGCGGACGGTCGGCCCGCCAGACGACGGAGACGCTCTCGCCGGCGTTCGACCGTTCCCGGACCCAGTCGGCCAGCGAGTCCGGAAGCGGGGACCCCTCCGGGTCGGGGCGGAGGATCGCGACGGGCCGGCCGTCCTGCACTCCGCGCACTCCGCGACCGGGGTCGGCTCGAATGTCGGAAACCGGCACGGCCGTCCCACCCCGCGTCCCGAGGCCCCCCGGGACCGCCCGCGCGAGCGGGTGGTCGGACGAGGCCTCGAGCCCGGCCGCCAACTCGAGGACGTCCGACTCCGAGGTACCCGGCTGTGCGGTGACCCGGGTGAGCACGACGTCGGCGCTCGTGAGGGTGCCGGTTTTGTCGGCCAGCACGACGTCGACGCGCGCGGTGCGCTCGACCGCGTCCTCGCCGCGGAAGAGGATGCCGGTCTCCGCGGCCCGCCCCGTGCCCACGAGCAGTGCGGCCGGCGTCGCGATCCCGAAGGCGCAGGGACACGCGGTCACCGCGACGGTGACGAAGATGAGGAGGGCGACCGTCGCGGAGGCGCCGCCGAGGAGCCACCAGCCGAACCCCGCGCCGAGCGCGACGGCGAGGACGACCGGGACGAAGACCGAGGCGATCCGGTCCGCGGTCCGTTGGAGCGGGACTCGGGACATCTCGGCGCGGCCGAGGAGCTCGCCGACCTGCGCGAGGAACGTCTCCTGACCGACCCCCGTCGCCTCGACCTCGACCACCCCGTCGACGTTGAGCGAACCGGCGATCACCGGGTCCCCCGGCGCGCGCGCCACCGCGCTCGACTCGCCCGTGAGGACCGACTCCTCGACGCTCGTTCGACCGACGCGGACCACCCCGTCCGCGGGAAACCGGGCCCCGGGTCGGACTCGGAGCCGATCCCCGACCGCGACCTCCGCGGTGGGGATCCGCCGCTCGGACGGCCCCTCGACTCTCCACGCCTCGTCCGGGAGCAGCTCCGTCAGCGCCCGGAGTGCCGCCCCGGCGCGCCCCCGAGCGAGATGCTCGAGATAGCTACCGGTCAGGATCAGGGTGAGGATGAACGCCGAGGCGTCGAAGTACGTGACCGCGGGAAAGCGCGCGGGAAACAGCACGACCGCGACGCTGTACCCGTACGCGACTGTGGTCCCGGTGGCGATGAGGAGGTCCATGTTGCCGATCCGATGGCGGAGCGCGTCGCGGGCTCCGACGTAGAACGGCGCGCCGGCGTACAACTGGACCACCCCCGCCAGGACGGCCGCGAGGTCGAGGTACGCTCGGCCGGTCGTCGCGTACGTCAGTCCGATGACCGCGACGGCGAGCGGCCAGGCCACGACGAGCCGGCGGCGCAGACGGCCGGCCTCGGCCGCCGGGTCCGCGAACTGCTGGACGCACGCGGTCGAACAGAAGTAGTAGGTCCGGTTCTGCCGGGTCAGTTGGAGGGCGTCGGGCCCGGGTTCGACCGACATCCCGCAAATGGGGTCGGTCGCCACGGCTCCTCGCGCGGCGCACCGGCGTCCCTAGGCGCCGCGGCTTTTCGAGCGGGCGTCGTACTGGGTCTTGCACGGGACCGAGCAGAAGTAGACGGTCTCGCCGCCGTAGACCCCCTTCGCCGCCGCCCGCGAGTCTTCGATGGTCATCCCGCACACGGGGTCCTTGACCTTCATCGCGCGTTCGAGCCGCCCACCCCATATAGGCTCGCGCCCGCGGAAGCTTCGCGCACCGCAACCGATAAACCCGGAACCGGTTCCCCCGTTCGCATGGTCGCCGAACTCCGCCCGGAGGAGGTTGCCGAGCGACTCGCCCGGTCGCCGAAGGGGGTGCTGCTCCTCGACGTGCGCGAGCCGTTCGAGCGCGCCACCGCGGTCATCGAGCCGTCGCTCCACATCCCCATGGGGGAGGTCGAGGCCCGGCTCGCGGAGATCCCGAAGGACCGCGACGTGATCGTCTACTGCCACGGCGGATTCCGCTCGGCGATGGTCGCCGGGTACCTCGAGAGCCAAGGGTACCGGTCGGTGGCCAACCTCGCCGGGGGGATCGACGCCTGGTCGGTCGAGGTCGACCCGAAGGTCCCGCGATACTCGTAGCGACCCGCCGGGCTCAGCGGCGGGGCCGCGCGGGCGCCTCGGCCGGTTCGAGCAATTCGATGTAACCGCGCATCCGCCAGTAGGTGTCGAGGAACTCCTGGCCGCGCGGTGTGATGTCGTACACCGGGCGGCCGTCGACCTCCTCCGTCCGAAGGAGCCCGAGCTGCAGGAGGCGGTCCAAGAACGTCCTCAGCCGGTCGACCGGCATCCCCGCACCGTACGAGACGCGCGTGATCCGGGCCGCGCCGTGGTACCGCTTCACCACCTCGAGCACGGTCGCGTAGAGGTCGGTGACCTCCCGGCGTCGGGGCGGTTTCGTGCGGCCGGACTCCTCCGCCTCGAGCATGCGGCGTCCCGCGGGTCAGAGCGGAGCCGGCGGCAGCGTCCCGACCTGCTGCGGCGGGGCGCGCAGTCGGGCGTCCGGGGCGATCTCGACGCGGTCGCGGTAGACGACCTCGTCCACCGACGCGCCCCGTGCGACCCGCACGACCTCGGCGACCACCCGGCGGGCGGACGCCTTGTCGCCGATCTGGACCTCGCCCCCGTACACGTCCTCGACGCTGGCCTTGTCCTCGATCCGGATCCGACGGGCGACGATCGGCCCGCGCACCTTCGCCTTCCGTCCGACCTCGAGCTCCTCGGCCTTGAGCCCCTGTTCGGTCGCCACCGTCCCGTCGACCTCGGCGCGGTGGTCGATCACCGCGCGACGGGCCTCGAACTGGCCGCCGACTTCGAGCGACCCGGCATGGAGGGATTCCCGTACCCGCAGGGAGCCCCCCACTTCGATCGGCCCGCTCACGTCGAGCGCGGCGCCGACCTCCATCCGCCCGCCGACCTCGACCGACTCGCCCTTCCCCGAGCCGCCGATCTCCCCGATGCCGCCGATCTCGAGGGAGGTGAACGTGAGGTCCTCACGCGCGGTGAAGAACCCGCCGACCTCGATCGACCCCCCCTTTGCCGACCGCCGGAGTTCCGCGAACCCGCCCGCTTCGATCGACCCGTACTCGAGCGGCCCGTCGGCGCGGAACCGGCCGCCGACCTCGACGCCGCGACGGATCACACCGCCCCCGATCGAGATCGACCCGCCGGCCTCCAAGCGCTCGATCTCGAAGTCGTGGATCTCGATGACCCCGCCCGCCTCGACCTCGCCGGCGGTCAATTTGCCGTCCAGCTGGAACCGCCCTCCGACCGACACGCGCTGGGCCGTGAGGGTGCCGCGGCCTTCGAGCGTGCCGCCGACCTCGAAGGAGGTCGCGCTCGCCGGGCCCCCGACCCGCAGGCGCCGGTCGACGTCGACCGATCCGGCCTTGAGCTCGCCCGCGACCAGGACGGCGGCGTCGTCCCCCTTCAACGACTCCTCGACCGTGAGCGCCCCGCGGACGTTCAGCTCGCCTTCGGCGGCCCGCAGCGAACGGCAGGCGAGGTCCCCGTCGACGTCGACGTTGCCTTCGAAGTCGGCGTGTCCGCGGACGGCGACCCGGCCGTCCACCTCGATCCGCGCGTCCCGGTCGACCCGGAGGTCCCCGTCCACCGCGCCGAGCCGCAGGCGGCCCCCGCGGGGAACGTACGTGTCCGTCATCGTCCGAGCCTACGGTCCCCCCCTTCTATAGGGGTAGGTCACCCGGAGTGAGCACCCGGCGTCGTGCGTCCGCGCCAGCGATATCTCCCGCGGGCCCGTGCCGCCGGCGTGGCCGACTCCCTCGAGGCGATCCGCCGCGAGGTCGTCGCCTGCGCGGCGTGCCCGCGGCTGGTCGCGACGCGCGAGCGGTTCGCTCGCGAGCGGAAACGGGAGTTCCGCGACCAGGAGTACTGGGGCCGCGCGGTGCCGGGGTTCGGGGACCCCGCGGCCCGGCTGGTCGTCGTCGGCCTCGCGCCCGCGGCGCACGGCTCGAATCGGACGGGGCGGGTGTTCACGGGCGACCGGTCCGCCGCGTTCCTCGTCCGGGCGTTCCATGCGGTCGGCTACGCGAACCAGCCGACGTCGACCCACCGCGGGGACGGTCTTCGTTACACGGACCTCTACCTGACCGCCGCCGTCCGGTGCGTGCCCCCCGACAACCGGCCCCGTCCCGACGAGCGGACGCGGTGCGCGCCGTTCCTCGTGCGGGAGCTGCACTGCCTCACCCGCGCGCGGGCCGTGCTGGCGCTCGGCGGCTTCGCCTGGGACGCCGTGCGGGACGCGGTGCCCGAGGCGTACGGCGCCGAGCGACCCGCGACCCCGTTCGCGCACGGCGCGTGCGCCCCGCTCGGCCCGGGCCGCCCCCTCCTCTGGGCGTCGTACCACCCGAGTCCGCAGAACACGCAGACCGGCAAGCTGACGTCGCCGATGCTCGTCGACCTCCTCCGCCGGATCCGGGGCGCGTACACGACCGACCCAAGTCAGCCTTAATCGCACGCGGCGGTCGGACGGTCGGTGCGCGGGTTCGAGGTTCTCGAGCGCGACGGGCTCGCGCGACTGGGTCGGTTCGAGACGCCCCACGGGGTCGTCGAGACGCCGGCCCTCCTCCCGGTGGTCCACCCCGACCCGGAGCGCCAACCGATCCCGCCGGCCGAGATGGCCGACCGGCTCGGCGTGCGGGCGGTGATCACGTCGTCCTACATCACCTGGCGAACGCCGCCGCTCCGGTCCGTCGCCGAGCGCGACGGGATCCACGGGCTGATCCGGTTCCAGGGGACGGTGATGACCGACTCGGGGGCGTTCCAGCAGCACGCGTACGGGTCGGTCGAGGTCGGCCCGGAGGAGATCCTGGGCTTCCAGGAGCGGATCGGATCCGACATCGCGACCGTCCTCGACCTGTTCACCGAACCCGAGACCGGATTCGCGGACGCGGAGGCCGCGCTCGCCGTCACGCTCGAACGGGCCCGCCGGGCCCGCGCGGCTCGCCCGGGTCTCCTCGCGGTCCCCGTGCAGGGCGGCGCCCACGCGGAACTGCGGGGCCGCTCGGCGGACGGCGCGAGCGGGCTCGGGGACGTGCTCGCCGTCGGCGGGGTCGTGCCGCTGATGGAGCAGTACCGGTTCGTCGACCTCGTGCACGCGCTGGCCGCCGCGCGTCCGGCGCTCACGCCGGCGGGGATCGTGCACCTCTTCGGCACCGGGCATCCGATGACATTCGCCCTGGCCGCGCTGTTCGGGGTCGACCTGTTCGACTCGTCGGCGTACCACAAGTTCGCCCGGCGGGGAGCGCTGATGTTCGCGGACGGAACGTACGCGCTCGACGAGCTGCGCGAACGGGTCTGCCAGTGCGCGCTCTGCGCGACCACGCCATTGTCGGACGTGCGCGGCTGGCCGGCGGCCGAGCGGGAGCGCCACCTCGCGCGGCACAACCTCGTGCTCTCGCTCGAGGAGGTGGGACGGGTCCGCCAGGCGATCCGGGATGGGACGCTCTGGGAGCTCGCGGAACGGCGGGCCGCGGGGCACCCCGCGCTCCGGGCGGGGCTCGTCGCGGCCCGGCAGCACGCGGAAATCTTCCTCGCGACCGAGCCGGACGCCCGTCGGGCGTTCCGTGAAGTGACCGCGGAGAGCCGCGACCGGCCCTCCGCGGTACGGTTCCGTAGGCGGGTCGATGCCTATCGCGCCGGTCGGGCGGTCGGCCCGCGGATCCCCCGCGTCGCGCTGCGTCCGGAGTACCTGCGCGGGATTCCGACCGAGGACCGCACCGGTGCCCCGATCGCCTGGGAGTCCGAGACCCCATTCGGCCCGGTTCCGCTCGAACTGACCGAGCGATACCCGGTGGGGCCATACCTCGGTCCGGAGGAGTTCCTCGCGCCCCCCCGCCACCGATCTCCGGCGGACGTCGGCCGTGCCCTGCGCGCCCGCGCCGACCTGGAGGCCGACCTCGACCGGGACTGGACGGAGGCGTGGACCCGACGCCAGGTCGAGGCGCTCCTCCGATTCGAGTACGGACCGGAGGTCGGGCCCGCGCTGGCCGCGCCGTGCGTCGGCGAGCGGTCCCGGAAAACCGGCCGGCTCCGCGGACTGCGGGGTCCGGACGGGCCGCGGTTCGTGGTCGGCCCGGACGGCACCCCCCGCCCGACGTTCCGCGGCGGCGGCGCGGTGCACGCCGCGACCGGAGCCGGACGGTTCCGCGTCGAGGTCGCGGAGGACGCCGTGCCGTTCGTCCGCGAAGGCCGGTCCCTGTTCGCCCGATTCGTCCAGGGCGCCGACCCGGCGCTCGTTCCGGGAAGCTCGGCGCTCCTCGTCGACCGGGAGGACACCCTCCTCGCCGTCGGCCGGCTCGCGCTCGCGCCCCACGAGATGCGCGCGATGCGCCGGGGCGTCGCGGTCCACGTCATCGCCCACGCGCGGTCGACCGCGGAGCCCGCCGAGGACGAGGACGTCGCGGAGCTCCCGGTCTGGCCCCCGGAGCGCCCGTCGGACGGTTGACTTTTAAGGCACAGGAGTGCTGGTCCGCCCCTCGCGCGGTCGGGTCCCGGATGACGAAGACGTTCCTCCTGCTCCAACTGGACAGCGAGGGCGCCCCGTACTCGGACGTGGCGACGATCCTCGAGGACCTGGGGTTCCAGCCCGAGACGGAGGGGTACGACTTCGTGTTCGACTGGGGGCGCCCCGTCGCCATCCACGAGACGCTCGAATTCGCCGACCGGATCCAGACTGCGCTCCAGGGTTCGCGCGTCCGGTTCCGCATCGAGTCCACTGACGAGTAGGCGGGCCCCGTGGCCCGCCGGGCCGACGCAAGGGGCGTTATACTCGGGCGCCCGTCGCGGCGCCGATGGTCGTCGTCGGCATCGAGTCGACCGCGCACACCGCTTCGGTCGGGATCGTCGACGAACGGGCGAACGTGCTGGGGCTCGCGTCGGACATGTACCGGCCGACCGCGGGCGGGATCCATCCGCGGGAAGCGGCGAACCACCACGTCGAACTCCTTCCGAACCTCGTCAAGACGGCGCTCGAGTCCGCGCACGTCCGGCCGACGGAGGTCGAGGGGGTCGCGTTCGCCCAGGGGCCGGGGCTGGGCCCCTGCCTGCGGGCGGGCGCGACCGTCGCGCGGATGCTCGCGCTCACCTGGGACCGCCCGCTCGTGCCCGTCAACCACTGCGTCGCGCACGTCGAGATCGCGCGCGTCCTGAGCGGGCTGGACGACCCGATGCTGCTCTACGCGAGCGGAGGGAACACCCAAGTGATCGCCTACGCCCGCGGGCGGTACCGCGTCCTGGGCGAGACCCTCGACATCGGGATCGGCAACTTCCTGGATAAGCTCTGGATCGAGCTCGGCGGGACGTTCCCGGGAGGCCCCGCGCTCGAGAAGGAGGCCCAGGCCGGGACCGAGCTCCACCCGCTCCCGTACTCGGTGCACGGGATGGACGTCGCGTTCTCGGGAATCCTCACCGCGACCCTCGCGCTGCGCGCGAAGGGGGTCTCGCGTCCCGACCTCGCCTACTCGGTCGAGGCGACCGCCTACGCCATGCTGACCGAGATCACCGAGCGGGCGCTGGCCCACCGCCGGCGCGACACGGTGGTGCTCGGCGGGGGCGTGGCGTGCAACGAGCGGCTGCGCGGGATGGTGCGGACGATGGTCGAAGGGCGCGGCGGCACGATGTACGCGCCCCCCCGGTCGCTGTGCGTCGACAACGGGGCGATGATCGCCTGGACGGGCCACCTGGCGCTGCGAGCGGGGCAGACCTCCGCCGTCGAGCAGTCGGCGGTGCAGCCCCGTCAGCGCACGGACCTCGTGCTTACCCCGTGGCGCGGCGGCTAACCGACGCCCCGAACGCCGTTAGTACCCGTACCCCTGTCGCGCGTCCGTGGACGACGTCGACGTCCTCGTCGTGGGCGGGGGTCCGGCCGGCTCGACCGCGGCATTCCGCCTCGCAGAGCGCGGACACCGGGTCGTCCAGATCGAAGAGCACCCGACGGTCGGCCGGCCGGTGCAATGCGCCGGACTCGTCTCCCGCCGCGTCCTCGACCTCGCCGGCTCGGAGACGATGGTGCGCGCCCCCGTGCGGGGCGCGGCGGTCTTCGGCCCGAGCCTCGGGGAGGTCTCCTTCCGGGCCGAGGCGCCCCGAGCGTACGCGATCGACCGCGCGGGCCTCGACCTGTACCTCGCGGAACGGGCGGCGCGCGCGGGCGCCGTGCTCGAGACGGCAGTCCGATTCGACGGTCTCGCGGCGCCGGTGAACGGGCACGCCGAGGCGCGGCTGACCCGACTCGACGGGTCGACCGAACGGGTGCGGGCGCGGCTCATCGTCGGCGCGGACGGGGTCGCGAGCGCCGTCGCCCGGGCGTTCCGGCTGCGTCGTCCGGTGGAGGTGTTGCCCGCGTTCGAGGCCGAGTACGCGTCCAGCCCCGGCGACCCGGACCTCGTCGAAGTGTACCTCGGCCGGTCGTTCGCCCCCGGCCTGTTCGGTTGGTGGATCCCGGACGGACAGGGCGGGGCCCGGATCGGGATCGCCGCCGACGCGGACGGCACGTCCGCGCGGGCGTACTTCGAGCGGCTGGAGCGCCACGTGGAGCGCCGATTCGGCCGCCCGCTCCCGCGCCCGGTCTCCTACCTCGCGTCCGGGATCCCGATCGGCGCGGTGCCGCGCACGAGCGGCGGGCGCGTGCTGCTCGTCGGCGACGCGGCCGCGCAGGTGAAGCCGCTCTCGGGCGGCGGCATCTTCACGGGGATGCGGTGCGCCGAGATCGCGGCGGAGGTGGCCGACGCCGCGCTGCGCGCGGACGACCTGTCGGCGCGGGGACTGGCCCCGTACGAGGCCGCCTGGCGCGCCGAGTTCGGCGAGGAGTTCCGCAAGGCGCTCGCGCTCCGCCGCGTGTTCACGCGCCTCTCGGACCGGGACCTGGACGCCCTCATCGCCGCGCTGCAGGGCAGCCGCCTCGCGGGCACGATCGTCGCGTTCGGGGACATCGACTTCCCGACCCACGTCGCGCGGGAACTCTTGCGCGAGTCCCCCTCGCTCGTCCGGCTCCTGCCGAAGGCGCTCGGCGCCTGGATGGGGGGCGACGCCTACCGGGCGCCCGAGCTCGAACCGCCCCGCCGGAAGTAGACCCACGCCGCCGCGCCCACCAGGACGAACGTCGCGGCGAGGAGTCCGCCCAGGATCCAGTCGAAGTCGTTGGTCGCGACGAGGACCGCGGTCTCGGGGAGGACGCCCGAGACGCCGAGCACGCTCAGGTTGAGCGTCGCCGACCCGTTGGGCAATTCGGTCGCTCGGTCCCAGACGGTCGCGTTGAACCACCCGCGGGACGCGAGGTAGTAGTCGGTCGACCCGGTCCGGAACGCGAGCGCGACCCGGACCGCGAACGTGCCGCTCGGGGTCGAGGACGACGTCGCGACCGTCACCGAACCGCGATAGGTCGCGCCGGGGCCCAACGACCCGACGGTCACGTTCGCGCTCGACCCCGACGTCGCGGGCGTCACGAGGACCGGGGCGCCGGCGACGGGCACGAACGAGGTCGCGTTGCCGGGGAAGCCGTTGAACGCGTACACCCCGAGCTCGAGCGCGACCGCGTCGATCGACTGGTTCAGCGGGTCCGAGACGGTGAAGGCGAGCGTGCCGGTCGACCCGGGGGAAAGCGTCGGGGCGGTGAGGTTACCGACGAACTGCCGGTCGAGCCCGACCGGGAGCGGCGGATACGGCGCTGCGCGGGCGCTCGCCGGACCGAGCGCCAACGCGATGAGGAGACCGACCGAGAACCCGACGGAAAGGAGCCGCGCGGAGGCGCGTCCGCCCCTAGGCACCGGGCTCCTCCGGGAACTGGCCGCTCTCCGCGAGCGCGACCAGGCGGCGGATCCGTTCGAACGCCTGGCGACGCCCGCGGCGGCCCCCGCCGCCGAGCAGGCCGGCCCCGACGGAGCGCGCGGGCGCGGCGCTCGCCTTGTAGAGCGCGCGGGCGAGCGCCCGCGGGTGCCCCGTGATCGTCACGGCCTCGAGGTCCGCCCGGAACTCCTCGCGGACCGTCAGGCGGTCCGAGAGGAACGCCAGCACCGGGTCCCAACGCATCATCCGCGCGAACGTCCGGAAGAACGTGAGGTACCGTCCGTCCAGGCCGCGGATGTGCCCGAGCTCATGGGCGACGACCGCCTGCCACTCCTCGGGCGTGAGGGCCGCCCGGAGACCGTCCGAGACGAGGATCACGTCGCGCCGGCGCGGACGCCCGCCCGGTCCGAACTCCGCGAGGGTGAACGAGAACGCCTCGACCCGGTCGGAGGGGAACGTCATCAGGGTCGTCGCGGCCACGGGGACCGGGATCGCGGTCGGCCACGCGAGGACGCGGGGGCGGTAGACGACCAGCATCCCGCGCGCGACCACCTGGGCGAGGAGGAACGCGAGGACGAAGACGAGCACCGCGCCGACCGCGCCCCAGACCCAGAGCCCGAGGGCGCCGGGCGCGAACAAGGCCGTCGGCGAGCGGACGAGCCGGTCGATCCCCGGCCACCCCCCGTGCGCGACCACCCAGACGAGCGCGGTCGTCGCGAGGAACGCCCAGACGCCGAGGAACGTTGCGGCCAGTCGGAAGACGGTCGCCGACGTCGAACGGTGGTAGGCGACCAAGAGGCCGAGCCCGACCGCGACCCAGAGGGCCACGGGCAAGTACAGGATGCCGACGATCGCGTCCGACATGACGCGCCGGTATCACTCGAGACCGAGGCGTCGGCGGAGCTCCTGCTCCTCCGACGGATGCAGCTTGGCGATCTCCTCGTTCAGGTGTACCACTCCTGCCGGGCCGAACATCGCCACGACGCCGCGGAGGAGGTTCTTGAGGTATTTCTGCTCGACGGGCGCGGGCCGGTAGACGAACCGCTCGCCGCCGCGGCACGTCTCGCGCCGGCGGCGCACGAGCCCCTTCTCGTGGAGGCGCGACAGGATCGTCGCGACCGTCGTGTAGGCGACCCGGACGCCGCGCCCCTCGAGCGCGCGGCGGACGTCCCGGGCGGGCGCCTCCTTCAGCTCGCGGAGCGACGTCAGGACCTCCGTCTCGAGCGAGCCGAGCATGGTCTGGGGAGGAAGATAGCTCGGACAGTTCGCTTAAGGGATACGCCCGAGACGAACGAACGGGTACGTACGGAACGCACTTGGCGGGGAGCCCGGCCCGCGCATTTCAACAAAAGTTAATGGGGGGGTCCGGTACGGCCGGCCGTGACGGAGACGGACCGGCGGCCCGCGTCCGTGCTCGACCTGGTCGGGCACACGCCGCTCGTTCCGCTCCGACGCGTCACCGCGGGCGTTCCGTATCGCGTGCTGGCGAAGCTCGAGTACCTGAACCCGGGCGGCTCCGTAAAGGACCGGATCGCCCCGCAGATGATCGACGCGGCCGAGCGCGCCGGCTCGTTGAAGCCGGGCGGCACGATCGTCGAGGCGACCAGCGGGAACACCGGGGTCGGGCTCGCGCTGGTGGCGGCCGTCCGCGGCTACCGAATCGTGTTCGTGCTGCCGGACAAGATGAGCACGGAGAAGATCCGCCTCTTGCGCGCCTACGGGGCCCGGGTGGTCGTGACCCCGAGCGGAGTCCCCCCCGACCACCCGATGAGCCACTACTCGACGGCGAAGCGTCTGGCCCGCGAGATCCCCGGCGCCTACTATCCGAACCAGTACGAGAACCTCGGCAACCCCGAAGCCCACTACCGGACGACCGGCCCCGAGATCGCCGACGGAGCCGGTCCCGAGCTCGCCGCGGTGGTCGGTACGGTCGGCACCGGCGGAACGATGTCGGGGGTCGGGCGGTACCTCAAGGAGCACCGCCCGGCGGTGCGCATCGTCGCGGTCGACCCCGCGGGGTCGCTGCTGGGACCGTACTTCCGCACCCGGCAGCTCGGCACGCCGGTGCCGTACCTGGTCGAGGGGATCGGGGAGGACATGATCCCGAAGTCGATCGACTTCCAGTACCTCGACGAGTTCGTCGAGGTGAACGACCGCGAGTCGTTCTACATGGCGCGCCGCCTCGCCCGCGAGGAAGGGATGTTCGTCGGCGGGTCGTCCGGCTCGGCGGTGGCCGGTCTCGTGAAGTGGCTCGCGGCGCGCCCGCTCCCCGAAGGCGCGACGGTGGTCGTCCTCCTGCCCGACTCGGGCGACCGGTACCTCTCGAAGTTCTACTCGGACGACTGGATGCGGGAGAAGGGGTTCCTGGACGTCGGGGCCACCGCGCGCGACCTGGTCGCGCGGAAGGACGCGACCCCCGCGCTGGTGGCGCTCGAGCCGACGACCAAGGTCCGGGACGCGCTCACCCGCCTCCACGACCACGAGGTCGGTCAGGCGCCCGTCCTGGCGGGTCACGACAATCTCGGGACGGTGCAGGAGGACGAAGTGCTCCGCCGCGGGCTCGCGGACGAGACCGTGCTCGAGCGGACGGTCGCCGCCGTCCTCGGCCCGCGGCTCCCCGAGATCTCGGGCGACGCACCGGTCGCCGAGGTCCTCCGCGCGCTGCGGGAGGAGCGGGCGCTCCTGGTCCGCGACCGCGCGTCGGGGGCGCCGGTCGGAGTCTTGACCCGCCACGACCTGGTCGGTTACCTGACGGAAGAGGGCTCCTCGCATGCGGTTTGACACGCGCCTGATCCACGCCCGCCAACCCCCCGACCCGCTCACCGGGGCGGTGAACCCGCCGATCTACCTCTCGAGCACGTTCCGCCAGCGCGCGCCGAACGAACACCAGGGATGGGTGTACGGGCGGAGCGGGAACCCGACCCGGGCGGTCCTCGAGGCCGCGATCGGCGACCTCGAGAGTGGCGCGGGCGGACTCGCATTCTCTTCCGGACTCGGGGCGCTCGTCACGCTCCTCGAGGAGTTCCCGAGCGGGAGCCGCATCGTCGCGGGGGACGACCTCTATGGGGGCACCTGGCGCCTCTTCGAGCACCACCGCCGACAGTTCGGGCTGCGGGTCGACTACGTCGACACGTCGGAGCCCGACGCCGTCGCGGCCGCGTTCGCTTCGCCGGCCGACCTCCTCTACGTCGAATCCCCGACCAACCCCCTCCTCAAGATCTCCGACCTCCGCGCCCTCGCCCGGATCGCGCACGCGCACGGCGCCCGGATGGCGGTCGACAACACGTTCGCCACGCCGGCGCTGCAGCGGCCGCTCGAACTCGGCGCCGACATCGTCCTCCACTCGACGACGAAGTACCTGGGCGGCCACTCGGACGTCATCGGCGGGGCGCTCGTGCTGCGGAAGGCGGCCGACGTCGAACGGTTCGCGTGGCTCCAGAACGCCGCGGGCGCGGTCCCGAGTCCGTTCGACTGCTTCCTCGTCCTTCGGGGCATCCACACGCTGGGCGTCCGGATGCGCGCCCACACCGCGGCCGCGACGGCCGTGGCGCGCGCGCTCGAGGGACACCGCCGGGTGCGGGCGGTCCACTACCCGGGACTGAGGTCCCACCCGCAGTACGCGCTGGCGCGCCGGCAGATGGACGGGTCCGGCGGCATCGTCAGCGTCGAGGTTGCGGGGGGCATGCGGGCGGCGCGCCGGTTCGTCGCCGGCCTCGAGGTGTTCACGCTCGCCGAGAGCTTGGGCGGGGTCGAGTCGCTGGTCGACCATCCCGCCAGCATGACGCACGCGAGCGTCCCGAAGGCGGAGCGCGAGCGACACGGGGTGCGGGACGGGCTGCTGCGCCTCTCGTGCGGGATCGAGGACCCGGCGGACCTGGTGGACGACGTGCGCGCGGCGCTGCGGAGACTGTGAACGTGCGCCGCGTCACCGTCTACGACTCCCGCACGCGCGAGACGCGCGTGTTCGCCCCGATCCACCCGCCGCGGGTCGGGCTCTACGTCTGCGGGATGACCCCGTACGCCCCGGCCCACGTCGGCCACGCCCGCACGATGGTCGTGTTCGACGTCGTGACGCGCGCCCTCCGACGCTGGGGCTACCGCGTCTTCTACGTCCAGAACGTCACCAACCTTGACGACAAGCTGATCGCGCGCGCGGCCGACGAGGGGGTCGACCCCCTGGCCCTGGCGGAGCGCCATTTCGCCGCGTACCGCGCCGCGATGGAACGGCTCGGGGTCCATTCCGTCAACCTCTACCCGTTCGCGACCGACTACGTTCCCGAGATCCTCACCCAGATCGCCCAGCTGATCGAGCGCGGGTTCGCCTACCGGGCCCCGGACGGTTCGGTCTACTTCGAGGTCGCGAAGTTCCCGGGGTACGGCGCCCTGTCGGGGCAGAAGATCGAGGCGCTGCGGCCCGGGGCGCGCGTCGAGCGCGACGAGCGGAAACGGGCGCCGGAGGACTTCGTCGTCTGGAAGGCGTCGACCCCCGGGGAGCCGAGCTGGGACAGCCCATGGGGACCCGGTCGGCCCGGCTGGCACATCGAAGACACCGCGATGACCGTGCGGCTCCTCGGAGAGCGGTACGACCTCCACGGCGGAGGGCTCGACCTCATCTTTCCCCACCACGAGGCCGAGATCGCGCAGGCCGAGGGGGCCACCGGCGCGGCGCCGCTCGTCAACTACTGGATGCACAGCGGGCTCCTCCTGTTCGAGGGGACGAAGATGTCGAAGTCCCTCGGCAACGTCGCAACGCTCGACGGCGCCCTGGACGAGTACGGCGCGATGACGCTGCGGCTCTACTACCTGAACGCCCACTACCGGAGCCCGCTCGACTTCGACCCGGTGAAGAGCCTCCCCGAGGCGCGGGAAGCGTACGCCCGCCTCGCCCAGCCCGCCGACCGGATCGCCGCGTTGCTCGCGCGCGGAGGGCCGGAGCGGGAGGGCGCCGAGCTGCCGGCGACGCTCGCCGATGCGGCGCCGGCGTTCGTCGAGCGGCTCGACGCGACGCTCGCGGAGGATTTCGACACCCGCGCGGCGATCGCGCTCCTCTTCGGTTGGACCCGGAAGCTCCTCGAGTCCGGGGTGAACTGGGACGACCTGTCGGGCCCCGCCCTCGCCGAGCTCCGCGCCCCGTACGACTGGGGCTCCGAGGTGCTCGGCCTGTTCGGCGGACCGACGGGGGACGCCGCGGGGGCCTGGGCGGAGATTGTCCCGGTGGCGATCGCCGCCCGCACCCGGGCGCGGGCGCGCGGCGACTTCGCGGAGGCGGACCGCATCCGCGAGGCGCTCGCGGCGGTCGGCGTCCGGCTCGAGGACGACGCGCGCGGGACCCGCTGGAGCTTCGCGAGCGCCCCGTGACCTCGATGCGGGGCTTCGGGTTCGCGGAGCACGGCGGGCCCGAGCAGCTCGCGTACGTCGAAGTGGCCGAACCGGTGCCGGGTCCGGGAGACGTGCGGGTCCGACTGCGCGCGGCCGCGTTCAACCGGCTCGACCGGTTCACGCTGGCCGGGATCCCGGGGGTGCCGGTGGAGCGCCCCCACGTCCTCGGCTCGGACGGGGCGGGGGAGGTCGACCGGGCGGGCGAGGGGATCACGGACCTCGCGCCGGGCGAGCGCGTGCTGATCAACCCCGGACTGTGGGACGGGACGTGCGAGGCGTGCCGCGCCGGCGAGGAGGCCCTCTGCCGCCGGTATCGAATCGTCGGGGAGCACACCCAGGGGACGGCGGCGCCCTACGTGGTCGTGCCCCGACGCAACGTGCACCGGATCCCGTCGACCCTGACGTTTCCGGAGGCCGCGGCGGTCCCGCTCGTCTTCCAGACCGCGTGGCGCGCGCTCCGGACGGTCGGGGGGGTGCGGCCGGGCGATCGCGTCGCGATCGTCGGCGCCGGCGGCGGCGTGCCGACCGCCGCGGTCCAGGTCGCGAAGCTGCTCGGAGCCCAGGTGGCAGTCGCGACCCGCTCGGCGGGGAAGGAGGCCCGGGCCCGCTCGCTCGGGGCGGACGCCGTGGTCGAGTTCGACGAGGCGGACCGTCCGCTCGACGCGGCCCTGTGGGCGTGGAGCGAGAAGCGGGGCGTGGACGTCGTCTTCGACTCGGTCGGCGCCCCGACCATCCCGCGGTCCGTGAAGGCGCTCGCGCGGAGCGGCCGGGTGGTCGTGATCGGGGCGACCGCCGGCCCCGTCGCGTCGGTCGACCTCCGCACGCTCTTTTGGCGCCAGGCGTCGATCCGCGGCAGCACGATGGCCCACGCCCGCGAGTTCGACGAGATGCTCGGCCACGTGGCGGCGGGCCGGCTGCGCGCGGTGGTCGACTCGGTCCACCCGTTCGACGACGCGCGGGCCGCGTTCGCGCGGTTCGAGGCGCCCGACCTGTTCGGGAAGATCGTGCTCGAACTGCCGCCGTCGTGACGTATTACCCGGTTTCCGCCGGTTTACGTCAGACGTTCCCGCGTGACCTTTAAGTAGGGGATGCCGACCTTTCTTCGAGCGTGAACCGTTTTTCCGGCCTTCCTCCGCCGTCCGGAGGATCGGAGTTGCCGAGCCGTCGAGCGTACCGAGGAGCGCTGGCCGCCCTCGTAGTGGTCCTCGCGATCGTCGCGAGCGGATACGCCGCGTTCGGGGCGCACGCCCCCGCGTCG
>JASHPZ010000025.1 GCA_030037815.1 Thermoplasmata archaeon
CGCGCTCGGGTACAAGGGCGAGCTCCGGCTGGTCGGAACGTACCGGGCGGAACGGTCCCACTACTCCTCTCCGACTCCGACCGCCGGCGACCGGGCGCTCGCCTGGGCGGAGCGCGCCCGCGCCCGGGCCGCCGCCGGGGCGGGCGGGTCGCCGTTCCGGTCGCTCACCGTGAAGGTCGTCGGGTTCGAGTTCGCGCCGGCCGGCGACCGCGAGGTCGCCTCCGTCGAGCTCGATTTCCGCCTCCCTCCCGGGCTCGCGCCGGCCGCGCTGCTCGGGGCGCTCCGCGACGACCCCGACGCGCCCTCGCTGCGGGTCCGGATCGCGGTTCCGCCGGTCGAGGTCGAACGGACGAACCCGGTGGTCCGGGCGCTCGAGGCCGGCATCCGGGCCGAAGGGAAGCGCCCGACCCTCTGGCGCAAGGGCGGGACGTCCGACCTGAACGTCGTGCTTGCGCGCTGGCGCGTCCCGGCCGCGGTCTACGGACCGGGCGACGCCCGCCTCGACCACACGCCGAGGGAGCGGATGCCGGCGGAGGAGCTCCTCCGCGCGGTGCGGGTGCTCCGCGCGACGCTGGCGACGCTCACCGGCCCCGACGGGCTCACTCCTCGACGATCGGCTTCCGGTGCTTGATGAACCCGCCCTGACGGAGTTCGCGGACCGCGTCCTGGATCTCGTCGGGCCGGTTCATCACGATCGGACCGTACCACGCGACCGGCTCGTGGAGCGGCCGTCCCGAGACGAGGAGGAACCGTCCCCCCTCCGGACCGGCGCGGGCGCGGACCTCGTCGCCGGGCCCGAACAGCGCGGTCTCCCCGGACGGGAGCGGCTCCGCGTCGTGGCCCTCGAATCGGCTCGTCCCGTCGACCGCGTGGGCGAACAGCGTGTGCCCGCTCGGCGGCGTCCACGCGAACGGCGCGTTCGGCGGCAGGGTGACGTCGAAGTACGTCGGGTCGACCGAGATGCCGCGGACGGGCCCCTCGACGTCCCGGTACTGGCCGGCGAGGACCTTGACGCGGGCGCCTTCGTCCGTCGTCGCGGTCGGGAGTTCGGGCGCGGAGAGGCCGCGGTAGGCGGGCACGTCCATCTTCTCGCGCGCCGGCAGGTTCACCCACAGCTGGAAGCCGGCCATCGGGCCCTCGGTCCGCTGCGGCATCTCCTGGTGGATGATCCCGCTGCCCGAGTTCATCCACTGGACGTCGCCGGCGCCGATGACACCGGAGTTGCCGAGCGTGTCGCCGTGCGCGACCTGGCCCCCGAGCATGTACGTGACCGTCTGGATGCCGCGGTGCGGATGCCACGGGAACCCGGCCATGTAGTCGGCGGGGTTGCTCGAGCCGAATCGGTCGAGCAGGAGGAACGGGTCGAGCAACGGCACCTCGGGGTTGGAGAACGATCGGCGGAGGCGGACGCCCGCCCCCTCGAGGGTGGGCACCCCGGGGAAGCGTCGGGTGATCGAACGGATCGGGTCGGTCATGTCTGTTACCTCAGGATACTGAATTACTCAAGGTAACTTAAAGGGCGTCGTACCCGCGGGTAACTCGCCCCGGTCGCCTCCGGCGGAGCTTACAAGACCGCCCGCCGTGCGGAGCCGATGGCGACGGGCGGAGTCTGCCCGCACTGCGGGCGGCCGTACGCCCCCGGGGCCACCTTCTGCAGCAACTGCGGCATGGGGCTGGTCGCCGCAGGGTCGGTGCTTCCGCCTCCCCCGCCGGGAGTGCCCGGGGCCCCGCTTCCGCCTCCCCCGCTGGGCTACGCGGCCGCGGGGCCGGCGTATCCCGGGCCGCCACCCCCGGGCGGCCCGACGCCGGCGACCGCCGAAGCCGACCGCCGCGCCCTCGGTTGGATCCGGTGGACCGCCGTGATCGCGCTCGCGGGGGTCGTCCTCTCCTTCGCGGACTTCGCGGTGTTCAACCCGACGCGTCTCGTGCACACCACCATGACCGCGACGACGACCACCGTGACGTTCGACCTGCCGCGGGCGGTCTACCTCGTGGTGACCGTCGGCGTCGCGCTGTCGTTCGCGGAGTACGCGCTCCTCCGGATGTCGTTCACGGGCCTCGCGTCGGTCGACCCGCGGTTCCGCACGCCGGCGACCTGCGCGCTCCTCGCGTTGATCGGGATCCCGTTGGCGGGCGTCGGCGCGGTCTTCCTCGTCCACGGACTGGCGGGGGCGACGTGCACCCAGTCGACGACCTTGGGGGCCGCCGGATGCACGTGGGGGGCCGGTTTCGGCCTCGGCGTCGCGCTCGCGGGCGTCGGGGGCCTCCTCGCGTTCGTCGGCTTCGTCGGCGCGCTGTTGGGCCTGTGGCGGCTGGGGGATCGCTACCGAGTCACGGGCTACCACCTCGCGACGATCCTGACGATCTTCCCGATCCTCGACCTGGTCGGCTGGATCCTGATCCTGACCTCGACGGGCGAGGCGCTTCGGCGGGGGTCCGGCCCGCCGGGTCCGCCCGGCGCCCGCTAGAGCCAACCCGCGGCGCGGAACGCCACGACGACCAGGTACCCCACGGCCGCGCCCGACAGGGGCCCGAGCGCCCACCCCGCGAGGATGTTCCGCACCGACCGGCGGATCCGCGTCGTCTGGCGCCGGGCGACTCCGGTCCCGATCATCGCCCCGACCAGCGCCTGGTTCATGGACGTGAAGAACCCGAACGCGACCGACCCCAGGATCACCGCCGACTGGGCGAGCTGGGAGATCGTCGCGGTGCGGGCGTCGAGCGGGACGATGTCGTAGGCGACCGTCGTGAGGAGGGGACGCCCCCACGTCAGGACGCCGAGGGCGAGCCCGAGGCCGCCGACCAGCCCTGCGACCATCAGCGGAAACAGGCCGGTCATGATGAACGCGCCCGACGCGTTCGAGACGTCGTTCGCGCCCATCGCGAACGACGCGGCGCTGCCGACGCCGACCAGTCCGAGTACCGCGTACCGCGGCAGGTTCGCCGGCCGGGCGGCCGACGGGGTGGGGCGCATGCGGTCGACCAGGCGGGTCAGTCCGAAGCCCAGACCGAACGCGACGAACGGAGCGGCCGCCCAGAGCCCGAGGAGCGCTTCGACCGTGGCCCAGTGAACTGCGACATCGTCGGCGACGCCGGCGCCCACGGTCGCGAAGACGAGGATCTGGATCGTGGAGGTGGGCAGGGTCAGGAAGTTGTACGCGCTCGTGAGGACGAGGGCGGACAGCACGACCGCCAGGGCCAGGGCGAGCGCCACCGGCCCGGTACCGAGGATTCCGTGCCCGACGGTCGTCTCGACGGCCCCGCTCGCGAACACCGCGCCGACGAGCGCGAGCGGCGCCATCACGAGGAGCGCCGGCACGAGCCGGATCGCGCCGGCCGCGTAGGGCATCCCCATGCACGCCCCCGTGTAGTGCGCGCCGATGCTGACCGCGAAGCCGAACGCCACGGCGATCAGCAGCCACGCTACGAGGAGCATGCCCGACCCTCGGCGTGCGCGGCCGGTACGGTGCGGATTCCGGGCGACGCGCACCGGCGCGGCATCGGGCGACGGAATCGGTACGGGGGATAAGCCCGAGACGTCCGAGCGCGGCGCCGGCGCAGCTTATCGACTTCCGAGCCCCCTAGGTCGGCACGACCGCGACGGGTACCCGGCTGGCGGCCCTGGAGTGCCGCGCCTGCTGCACGGAGGTCGGGGCGGACGAGGTCCACGGAACCTGCCCGACGTGCGGCGGGGCGCTCTTCGGCCGGTACGACCTCGCGGGGCTCGACGGCCCCGGATGGGCCCGCGCTCTCGCCGACCGTCCCGCGACCTTGTGGCGGTACCGGGAGCTGCTGCCGGTGCGCGCGTTCGAGCACGTGCGTTCGCTCGGCGAAGGGTTCACTCCGATCCTCCGACTTCCGTCCGAGGGCCCGGCCTCGGAACTCGAGCTGTTCCTGAAGGACGAGGGCGGGATGCCGACGGGGTCGTTCAAAGCGCGCGGGATGGCGGTCGCCGTTTCGCGCGCGCGGGAGCTCGGCCTCACGCGGCTGTTCGTACCGAGCGCGGGGAACGCCGGAGTCGCCCTGGCGGCGTACGGCGCGCGCGCCGGAGTCCGCGTGCGTGTCTACCTGCCCGAGGCGACGCCGGAGCCGATGAAGGCGGCGTGCCGCGCCTACGGCGCCGAGCTCGTGACGGTCCCCGGGACGATCCGCGACGCCGGCGAGCGCGCGCGGGCCGCCGAGCGGTCGACGGGGGCGTTCGACCTCTCGACTTTGCGGGAGCCGTACCGGGCCGACGGCAAGAAGACGATGGGCCTCGAAGTCTGGGAGCAGTTCCGCGCGGAGCGCCTGCCCGATGCGATCGTCTACCCGACGGGCGGCGGGACCGGGCTGGTCGGCATGTTCCGAGCCTTCCTCGAGCTCCGCGCGCTCGGACTCCTCGAAGCGTTCCCCCGGCTGTACGCGGTGCAGACGGAGGGTTGCGCGCCGGTGGTCCGCGCCCTCGAGACCGGGGCGGAGCAGGTCACGCCCTGGGAGTCGCCGACCTCGTCCGCGCCGGGGCTGCTCGTGCCGGCGCCGTTCGCGTCCGAGCGGATCCTCGAAGCGGTGCGCGCGACCCGCGGAGGCGGGGTCACGGTCTCCGACGACGCGGTACGCGCGGCGGTGGGGGGCCTCGCCCGCACGTTCGGCATCTCCGCCTCGCCGGAGGGCGCCGCACCGTGGGCCGCGGTGCCGGCGCTCCTTCGCTCCGGAGCCGTCCGATCCGGCGAACGGGTCCTGTTGTTCAACACCGGGAGCGGGATCCCGTTCCTCGGGTCCCCGTCCCTCTGACGTCGGAAGCGCCCGGTCGGTCGGATCCGGCGCCCCCCGCCGCGTTTCCAGCGACACCTTCATAGAGCCCCCGCCGCGACCGAACCCCGGAGGGCCGCGTGACCGGGTACGCACCCGCATCGGAGGGGGCGCTCCACTCGGATTGGGGGCGCTTTCTCCACTTTTCCCACCGGTATCTCCTGCCGGTCGGAGCCGGTGCCGCGGTCGCCTTCGCGGGGGCCGCCGTGACCGGTCGGCTCGGACCGTTCGTGCCCTACACGCCGGTGGTGCTGGGAGCGGTGGGCGCCGGGTCGCTCGCGACCTCGGTCGCGTACTGGCTCCACCACCGTTCGTCGCGTCGCGGGGCGACGGCGGAGGTCGGGCCGGCGACGCCGGGCGCGACCGGATCGATCGGAACCCCCGCCGCGTACGTCGCCCCACCGTTCGCCTCCCCCCGCTGTCCGGTCGTGGAGGTCGCCCGGCCGAATCCGCGGGCGCCCCCGGTGGCGGCGTGGAGGGTCGGGGACGAACTGTGGTCCCACTGGCTCGTTCCCCAGGGCGCCGGGTTGCCGTCCGAGCTCATCGGACCCGTTCCGGCCACCGCCTACGCCCGGCCCGTGACCGGAGGGTTCCTCCCGTTCCCGGAGAAGGAGCCGAACTTCTCGATCTCGCAGGGCCAATTGGTGCCGCTCTCCCCGACGGAAGGACGGACCACCCCGGTCGTCGCGGAAGCGCCCGCCGAGCCGAGCTACGACCCGGTCGCGGCGGCGGTCGCCGCCCTGACCCCCTCGATCGGACTGGAGGGCGACTCGTCCCCCGCGGGCGACGTCGGCCCGATCCTCGAGGTATCGCACGCTCCGTCCCTCACCGCCCCCGTGCTTCGCCCCGGGCCGTGGCCGCCCGCGCTCGACGCGGCCTCGCCGCGGCCGGAGCGCCCCGGCCTCGTCCGGGGCGCGCGCGCCTCCCACTGCGCGACGTGCGGCGACCTCCTGGCCGAGCCGGGGATCTCGGGCCACCCGTGCCCCGAGTGCGACGCGCCCGTCTGCTCGCGCTGCCGACGGATGGCCGTCATCCAGTACGGCCAGACCTGGTGCTCGGGGTGCGCGGCGCAGTTCGGCTGGCCGGTGCCCGGGGCCGCGCTGTAGCCGGGCGGCCGGGACGGTCCGCCCGTCATCTCGAGGGGAAACCCCTTTCTGACCCCGTGCGTAGGCGCCGCCACTAATCGACCGCTCGAACGCCGCACCGGGACGCGCCGAACGATCCGGGACGGGCCCCGTCCGAGGGGTCCCGAGCGACGAAATGTCCACGCCGGAGGTCATCGCATCCGCCCGCGACCTGGGGTTCGCCTACCAGCCGGACCGGTTCGCCGTGCGCCACCTGTCGTTCGAGCTGCACCGCGGCGAGGTGTTCGGGCTCCTCGGCCGGAACGGGGCGGGAAAGACGACCACGGTGCGGCTCCTGACGACCCTCCTCACCCCGACCGAGGGCGGCGGGACCCTGTTCGGCCGGGAGCTCCGCGCCTGCGGTCGGGCCGAGCGGGCCCGGCTCGGGGTCGTGCTGCAGTCGGAGTCGCTCGATTTCGTGTCGGTCGAGCAGAACCTGCGGCTCTACGCGTTCCTGTGGGGCGTGCCGCGCGAGGTCGCGAAGGCGCGGACCGAGGAGATGCTCGCGCTCTTCGAACTGGGGGAGTCGCGGCACCGGAAGCCGTGGGCGCTCTCCGGCGGCGAGCGGCGTCGGTTCCAGGTCGCGCGGGAGTTGATGCACGACATGGAGCTCCTGTTCCTGGACGAGCCGACGGTCGGGCTGGACGCCCTGACCCGCAGCCGCATCCTGGAGTACCTCGCCGCCCGGGCGCGCCGCGGCCTCTCCATCGTCTTCACGACCCACATCCTCCACGAGGCCGACCTCCTCTGCCACCGGATCGGCGTGATGCGCCAGGGCCGCCTGATCGCGGTCGGCCCGCCCGCCGAGATCAAGCGCGCGTACCGGGGGCCGCGCACGGTCGAGGCGGAGTTCGAGCGGCCGCTGACGCCCGAGGAGCAGCGCACGCTCCGGGGCCGGCTCGAGAGCGCCGGGGAGGGGTTCTCGCTGGTCGCGCTCCAGGACGCGCTGGTCGTCTTCCAGGCGCGGAACGCGGAGGGGCTGGTCGCGGAGGTCGCCCGCTGGGCGAGTCCGATCGGGATCGACCTGGAGCGAATCGCGGTCCGCGAGGCGACCCTTGAAGAGGCGTTCGTCCGCATCGTCTCGGAGGCGCCGGAGCGCGCGCCGCCGTTGGGCGAGGGGGGTCCGTGACGGTTCCCCCGGTGCTGCGGCTGGTCGTCCGGAACTTCCGGGCGAGCCTCGACTCGATCACGCTCCTGGTGATGTTCGGCCAGCCCGCGTTCCTGATCGTCATCCTGGGGACGATGTTCAACCAGCTAATCCCGAGCGTCGGGTCGTCCGGGTCGTACGTCGCGTTCCTCGTCCCGGGGATGATCGCCTCCCAGATGATCACGGGCGCCGTCCTCGCCGGCCGGATCTTCTGGCTGGACCGCCGCTGGTCGATGGTCGAGCAGATCTTCTCGGGTCCGTTCCGGCGCTACGAGTACCTCGCCGCGCTGCTCCTCACGACGCTCCTGTTCGCGCTGGTCGGGGTCGGGATCATGGCGCTGGTCGCGCTCCCGCTCGCCGGCCTCCCGACGCTGAGCCCGGTCGAGCTCCTCGTCATCCTCGGCACGATCGGGCTGGGCGCGACGTTCTTCGGGGCGCTCCTGATCGCGATCGGCGGCCGGATCCGCTCGGCGAACCTCTACTTCACGATCCAGTCGCTGCTCCAGTACTTCCTGATCTTCGTCTCGACCGTCTACTACCCGGTGACCGCGACCACCCCGACCGCCCTCAAGGCGGTCGTCTACGCGAACCCGCTCACCTACGCCGTCAACACCGTCCGGGACGCCTTCACCCACTCGTTCGGGCCGGGCGACCTCACCGCGGGCGCGGTGCTCGGCGGGCTCGCGCTCGTCACCTTCGGACTCGCGGTCCTGTCGTTCCGCAGCCTCGAGTTCGGCCCGGTGCAGTAGCCGGCGGCCGGCCGGCGGTACCGCCGCGGCCGTGCCGCTTCGGAGGCGAGCATAAGTCCCCCTTCCTCCGTCTTCTTCGGTCGGTGACGGGGTCGTGACGGAGCACCGGCGCCTGCCGGACGGCGGGCGGACCCCCGCCCTGTTCGACTACGGGGTGGTCGGGAACCTGCACACGGCGGCGCTCGTCTCGCGGTTCGGGGGCGTCGATTGGGCGTGCCTGCCGCGCTTCGCGTCCCCGAGCGTCTTCGCGCGGCTCCTGGACCGCCACCGGGGTGGCGGGTTCGACCTCGCGCCCGTCGAGCGGTTCGAGAGCGAGCAGGCGTACCTGCCGTCGTCCAACGTCCTCCTGACGCGGTTCTTCCTGTCGGCGGGCCGCCAGGTCGACCTGATCGACTTCCTGCCGGTCCGGTCGGACGACCGCGCGGAAGGACTCGGCCTCCTGACGCGGATCGTCGAGGCGCGCGGCGGACCGGCGTTCGTCCGGACGTCGGTCGAGCCGCGGTTCCAGTACGCGGTCGAGCCGGCGGTCTGGAGCCGGGTCGACGGGGACTGGGTCGGCGCCGGCGCGACCGACCGGCTCCGGGTCCGCGCCGACCTGACGCTGCGGGACGACGGCGCCCGGCTGGTCGGCGCGGAAGAGATCCCCGCCGGCGGGCGCCGCTCGGTGTCCGTCGCCTGGGGCGACACGTGGCCGACCCGGGAGTCGCCGGAGGAGCTGCTCGCGCACACGACCCGCTACTGGCAGGGATGGGTCCATCCCCCGTCCACCCCGATCCACCGGGTGGCGGGGCTCTGGCACGAGTGGGTCGAGCGGTCCGAGCTCGTCCTCAAGCTATTGTCGAACGAGGACACCGGCGCGTTCGTCGCGGCGCCGACCACGTCGCTCCCGGAGTGGCTGGGGGGCTCGCGCAACTGGGATTACCGGTTCGTCTGGGTGCGGGACGCGGCGTTCTGCGCGCAGGCGCTGCTTCTCCTCGGCCACGTCGGGGAGTCCGAGCGGTTCCTCACGTGGGTGGTCAGCCGGATGTCGGCGGCGGACGGCGCGCGCCCGCTCCGGGTCCTCTACGACGCCCACGACGAGTCGCTGCTCGCGGAGCACGAGCTCCCCCACCTCGCCGGGTTCGGCGGCTCGCGGCCGGTCCGGGTCGGGAACGCGGCGAGCGAGCAGTTCCAGCTCGACATCTTCGGCGAGCTCCTGGACGCCGCCCGCCTGCTCGCCGTCCGCCGGCCGCACGCGCTCCGGGCCGGATGGCCCCGGCTGGTCGAGGTGGTCGAGACGGTCGCCGCGCGCTGGACCGAGCCCGACCAGGGGATCTGGGAGGTCCGCGGGCCGGCCCGCCAGTACGTCCACTCGAAACTGATGGCGTGGGTCGCGCTCGACCGCGGGGTCGACCTGGCGCAACGGTTCGAGGACCCGACCCGCGCGGAGCGGTGGATCGCGGTGCGCGAGTCGATCCGCGCCTGGATCCTGTCGGACGGCTACGACGCGGCGCGCCGGTCGTTCCGCCAGGCGGCGGGGGAGGACGCGGCCGACGCCGCCAACCTCCGCATCCCGCTCGTCGGCTTCCTGCCGTTCGACGACGAGCGGGTCCGCGGGACGGTCCACCGGATCCAGGAGGAGCTCGCCGCGGGTCCGTTCGTCTACCGGTACCGCACGCCGGACGGCATCGCGGGCCCGGAGGGGTCGTTCCTCCCGGCGGCCTTCTGGCTGGTCGAGTGCCTCGCCCGGATGGGACAACGCCGCCGCGCGTTCGCGCACTGGCGACGTCTCCTGCTCGCGGCGAGCCCTCTCGGGCTCTACTCCGAGGAGTACGACCCGGTCCGCCGCCAGCCGCTCGGCAACTACCCGCAGGCGTTCACGCACATCGGCGTGTTGCGGGCCGCCGTCGCGCTCGGCGCCACCGAACTCCCGTCGTTCCTCGTGCCGCCCCTCGCGGCCGTCGCCGAACCGACCGGACGGTGACGCGCCCTTACCGCGGGAAGTCGCGGATCCCGGCCGCGTCCTGGTCGAATTCGACCGAGAAGAACCGGTCGACGGCCGCGGGGATCTCGGCGTCGGAGAGGGTCGCGGAGACGAAGTCGCCGATGATCGTGACGCCCGTCCGACCCCCCCGCGGCGTGTAGTAGAGGAAGAACTTCGAGCCGGCGAACGGACCCTCGCTCACGTCGTACGCGACGCCGACGGGATGGTACGACCGCCAGCGCATCGCGAAGCGGGTGGGGCGCCCGTCGAACTCCTGCATCCAGGCGTACTGACCCTCCCGGTCCGAGCGACGTTCGCGGGCCACGTCGCGGTGCCGGTGGGCGGTCGAGTGCGCGTCGGGCGTGCTGACGAACGCCCAAACGACGTCGAGGGGGGCGTCGAACTCGCTGCCCTCGTCCCGTACGAACACCACGGGGGCGCGACGGGCGCGCTCGGAATATCGTTGACGGCCGGCGTTCCTTCCGTCACGCGGCCGCTAGCGCGGCGAGCTTTTGGACGGTGTTCCAGTTCCGGCTCGTCGAGCGGACCCCGAGCGTCCGCTCGATGACGGCGGACGTGAGCTTCGACCGGCCCTGCCCGTCCGGGTAGTAGAGGTAGGCGTGTCGGGCTCCCGGACGCGCCGACTCCCGGCCCACGATCGCCGAGTCGAGCCGACGCCACGCGTCGGGGCCGGGCGACCCCTTCAGCGTCGCCACGACCAGCCGCGCCGGGTCGTCCCGCGCCTCCCGCGGGAACGGATTCGCGGCGATCACCTCGTCCCACTCCGGTCGCGTTCGGAGGAAGTACACGGTCGATACCCCGAGCGACTTCGACGCGGCGACCTCGAGTCGCCTCTCGAGCTCGGTCGGCGCGCCCGCGGGCGCGTCGAACACGACGTTGCCCGACTGGAGCGGCGTCCGGACGTTCGAGCACCCGAGCGCCTCCAAGTGGGACCGGAGCGCATCCATCCGGACCCACGTGGTCCCGACGTTGACCGCGCGGAGCAGCCCGATGTACCGGACCATGCCGAGACCCCCCAGGCCGCGGCACCCTTAGGGACGGCGCTCCCGGGGCGGCCCGCGGTCGCGCGCCGGGGGTGTTCCAACCTCTGACCGATGCTTCAAGAACCCTGCGCTCGTAACGTCCTCCGGTACGCCGTGCTCGAGGTGCGTCTCGACAGCTGGCTCCGGGAGTTCGGGCCCCGGGGGAAGGAGGAGGTCGACCACGCGGGGTCGGTCGGGGAACTCCTGGACGTGCTCGAGTCGCGGTATCCGCGGCTCCGATTCAAGCTCCGCGACGAGACCGGCGCGATCCGCCGGTACGTCCGGGTGTTCGTCGACGGAGAGGACGTCAGCACGACGACCGGGCCCGGAACGTCGCTCGCGGGCGTTCGAACGGTAGATATCCTGCATTCGATTGCGGGGGGATAGAAGGAGCACGAACATGGCGGCCGACCGCAAAGTCCGGATCCTCGTGGGGACGCGCAAGGGAACGTACATCGTCGAAGGGGACGCGAAGCGCAAGAAGTGGCGCGTCGGGCCCGTCGCCCACGAGGGGAGCGACGTCTTCCACGTGGTCGCCGACCCGCGCCACCCCGGCGACCTCTACGCCGCGGTGAACAACGGATTCTGGGGACCGATGATGCAGAAGTCCCGGAACTGGGGGAAGAAGTGGACCGAGATCCCCACCCCGCTCACCCCGAGCGGCAAGAACCGTAAGCCGGCGTTCAATGACGAGAACCCGACCGAGCCGGTGAAGCGGCCGCTCAACAACCTCTGGCACATCGAGCCGAGCCTCGCGTCCGAGCCGAAGACGATCTACCTCGGCGCCGACCCCCACCTGCTGTTCCGGTCCGAGGACCTCGGCGCCTCCTGGGAGCCGATCTCGGCGATCAACGAGCACCCGAGCCACGAGAAGTGGTCGCCCGGCGCCGGCGGTGCCTGCCTCCATACGATCCTGATCGACCCCCGCGACGCGAACCACCTCTACATCGGGATGTCCGCGGTCGGGACGTTCGTCTCCGAGGACCGCGGCGCGAGCTGGGCGCCCGTCAACAAGGGCGTCGAGACCCCGTTCCTTCCCGAGAAGAACCCCGAGACCGGCCAATGCGTCCACCACGTCGCGATGGACGCGGCCGACCCGGACACGTTCTACCGGCAGGACCACGCCGGGGTGTACGTCTCCCACAACGGGATGACGAAGTGGACCCGGATCGGCAAGCCGCTCGGCGACGACTTCGGGTTCTGCGTCACCTCCCCGTCGGCGGCCCCGGGCACGGCGTACTTCGTCCGGCTCGACGGCCAGGCGCGGGTCACGGGCGAGGGTCACTTCCAGGTCTGGCAGTGGAACGACCGCACGAAGAAGTGGAAGAAGCTCCTCAAGCCGACCGACTTCCCCGGCCACTTCGGGGTCCAGCGGGAAGGGATCGCCTCGGACGCTCTCGACCCGCCCGGGGTGTACGTCGGGACGACCACCGGTCAGTTGTTCCTCTCGCCCGACGCGGGCAAGTCGTGGCAGCTGATCCCGTTCACGTTCCCGGGCATCCACTCCGTGAGCGTCAGCTCGCCCACGTCGAAGTAGCCGGACGGGCCCGCGGGGCGCGGGGAGGCGTTCCGCCACCCCTCCCGCGCCGGGTTAACCCTTTCCGGGCGGTAGGGCGCGAGGACGATGATCGCGATCGCAGACTGCGCGGTGACGGTGACCGACGCCCGGGCGAGCGCCCGATGGTGGCAGGAGAAACTCGGGTTCGACGTGCACACGGTGGGCGGGGGGGAGGGGGGTCACGCGCTGATGGTCGCTCCTCCGGACGATCGGTTCGTCCTCCACCTCTGCGAGGGGTTCGAGCCGGTCGCTCCGGGCAACACCGGGATCGCGTTCATGACGGACGAGATCGAAGCCCTGGTCGGGCGGATGCAGGCCGCCGGCGTCGAGTTCCCCGAGCCGCTCCGCGTCGAGAGCTGGGGCGGGATGGCGAAGTTCGCCGACCCGGACGGAAACGTCTTCTGGCTCCTCGGGGCCCCCGCCGAGTTCGTGCGGGGCGAGCGCGATCGGGTCGCGAAGGCGCCGTCCGGGCGTGCGCCGCCGACCGGCTGACCGCGCGCGCGGCGTCAGTTCGACGGCGCGAGCGAGTACGGGCGCGTCGGCGCGTCCCAGTCGACGACGTACGTCGGCGTGCGCGGTCGGAGGCCGTGCACGACCGGTCGGCCGCAGACGATCTGCATCAGGAGCGACGTGTCGGCCGCCGGAAGCAGCGCCTCCGAGAGCGGGTCGTCCGCGCGGCCGTACCCGAAGCCGTGGAACTTGGGGAGCCGGAGGTACGACGCGAGGACCGACGGCAGCGTCGCCGCCTTGAGGTTCGCGCCGACCGCGTTGGCGCTCGCCTTCAGCCCCTCGATCGAGAGGACGTAGAGCCGCGGCGCACCCTCCGGGGCCAGGCGGAGGAAGCGGTGCGCCTCCGGAAAGATCGGGCCCACCCCGGGGGAGGTCGCCGAACGGAGGTCGCCCCCGTCCGACATCTCGCGCCGCAACGGCAGCTTGACCGCCGCGAGCTCGGGGGATCGCGACTCGTCGCCGGTCGCGGTGACGATTCGCAGCCGCTCGCGCATCCACTCCGGCGGAACGAGCCCCTGGAGGTCCGTCAGCACGCGGGTGACGCCGAGCGACGGTGACGTCATCCAGATCACCCGCCCCCCGATTCGGAGCGTGTGCGCGACCAGCGGACCGGCCATCGCCGCGCCGTACGGGTGCGGTGCGTCGGCGGCCAGGGCGAGCCCGGTGATCGCGTTGTAGCGGAGGCGCCCGAACGCCCGGGCGAACGCCTCCGCGCCGGGCCAGAGCGTGCCCGCGGCCGGCTCGGGGTCCGGGTCCGGCGCCCGGATCGGCGGGGCGAACCCGCGCGGCAGGTCCGGAAAGCTGCGGAACGTACCGCCGTCGAGCGAGTAGAGGTGCGACTCGTCGCCGTGGTCCGAGCCCCGGAGCTTCGAGATGGCGACCACGCGGACAGACGCCCCGTTCGGCGTCTCCCGCCGCAGCTCGACCAGGCCGTCGGAGAGCGACGCGAGCGGTTGCGCGAGGTCCGGGATCATCGCCAGCACGAGGTTCACGCGCAGTCCGAGGAGGCCGGTCTGGAGGGCGGAGAAGGCGGTCTCGGGAAGGTCGATCGTGCGGACCGACGCGGGGTCCGGGACGTGGCCGCGGGCGAACGACTCCGACTCCCGATCCCACGAGTCCGCGACCACGCTCCCCCCCGTCGAGGCCAGCCGACCGAACGCCTCCACGAGGGCGGACGGAAACGCGGGGCCGCCCGTCTCCTGGGACCCGATCGGCATGCCGGCGAGACCGCCGGAGCGGGGCTCTCCGCTGTCGGGGGGTGTCGGGTTCGGGTCGGCGAGCAGGACGGACGTCGCCGCACCGATCTGGGGGTGCACGCCGCCGCCCGGCGTCGAGACGGTGGGCTGTTGGTAGAGGAGGATGAGCTTGGGACCCGGAAGTCGGGGGTACAACTCTCGGACGAGCGAACTCTTTCCCGCGCCCGGCGGGCCCGCGACCAACAGCAAGCGGGGCCCGCGCCCCGAGAGGTACTCGGCCAGAATCCCGAGGCTGTCCGCCCCCTCGTTCGAGCCTGACGCTCCTTCCGGCACGGGGGTCGCTCCGGCGCTGTCGAGAAGCAGGGGGCTTCAAGGGATTAAGACCCATCGTCGCGAGGGGAAGCGGAACGTCCGAACTCGGTCGACCCCGGGCAAGGCCGAACCGCCGCGTTCGACCCGTGGGCGGCCGGCTCGCCGGCCGTCTGCGTCGAGAACGTTCGTCGATCGGTTGCGGCCGGGCCCGAGGGGAGCCGCGAGACGATTTCCTCCCTGGGATGCGACCTCTCGGTGAGGATGGCAGCTGAGGGATTCGACCCGAACCTCGAGAACGGGACTCAGACGGTCGTGAGATCGCGATAGGCGGTGGGCCGCGGACGGAACGCGACGAACACAACCTCGTGGCCATCGATCCGGTAGAGTCCTCGGTAGCCTCTTACGCGCACGGTCCAGAGACCCCGACCACCCTTGAGCGCATGGACGTCCAGGATACCGGGGACCGAACGAAACGGCGACCTCTCCAGCTCCGAGAAGCCCACGTCGAACTGACGGCGGATCGATTTGGGGAGGCGCATCAACTCGCTCGCGGCCGACCGGGTGAACCGGACGGAATACGCCACGTCAGTACGCCCTGCGCGTACGGAGCTCGCTCAGCGAGAGGCGGGGCTCCTCACGGTACCGCCGATCCATTTCCTGGAGGAAAGCCTCGGTGGGATACTCCTCAATCAGCTCGAGGATCACGTCTCCGTAGGTCTTCCCCGGCGTCTTGTACTTGGCGAGGGCACGTCGCACATAGACGGGGATGGTGATCGTGGTGGGGGAGGTGTCGGCCGCCACGATGGGACACGGCAATTGCCCCTATAATTGGCTTGTCCACCGCGAACCCTCCGAGTGTTTCCGGAGATGGCGAGGGGCACGACGGTTACAGTCGTTACGGGCCCGAGGGGACCCGGCCGAACCATCTATCCCTCGGATGCGTCGACGCACCGAAGCAGGGGAGAACAGCCACGGTCCGGCCGTTCACCGCGTCGTACGTCGGGGACGGCGGACCTCCCCGGGGTGCCGATGGGCAGGATCAGGGCGCATCGGCCGAAGCACGCCGTTCGTCGTGCCTCGGAGTCGGAGGGGCGCGGACCCGGCGCAGTTGTCGTTCTATCTTGGGCAGACGGTCTCGGACGAACGCCCACACGACCTCCGGGTCGGGCCGCATGTAGTGGTGGATGAGCCGGGTTCGTAGGTCGCGAAGGTCCGTCCAGGGTACCAGAGGGTGGGCGCGTTTGAGTCGCTGAGACGCCTGATCCGCCGACTCGGAAAGGTGCTCCAGATGATGGAAGACGAGCTCCCGCGTATCGTAGTCCGTGAAGAATGCGGTTCGACCTCGAGCCACATACCCTCTCGTTCGTTCGATGGCCTCCAGCATCTCCTCCAGGCGCAGCTCGTCGGGGGAGGTCACAATGAAACCGCCTCGAACAGGACTTGGGGACGTACGAGGGGGTGGAGCCCTGCCTCGGTCACGACGTCGACTCTCCGGCCCAGCAGGGCCCCCAACTCTCGTTCGAGGCGGAGCTGATCGAAGACGTCAGCCCCCCTCCGAAAGGTCACGAGGAGGTCGAGATCGCTCTCCTCGCTCGCTTGGCCGCGACGGACTGAACCGAATACTCGAACCCTCCGAGCTCCGTACCGATGGGCGATCCGGAGGACCTCCCTTCGATGGCCGCCCACGACTTGGCGGAGTCCCAGTCCGGTCGACGGACCGAACTCCGTACGAACCCGGGGGCGATCCCAGTTCGCGGACTTGCACCGGGGGCAGATCCGTACGACCGGTCGGGACGGTCGCCACGCGTAGGCGCAGCGATGGCAGCGGAGGATCGGGATTTCGACGAGCTGCATTCCCGTCCGTCGATAAGTGCAGGGGGCGGAGTCCCAATAAGTTTACCTCAAGGTAAGAACTCAGTCGATTCGGCTGGACCAAGTGCCCTTGGCGCTCGAATTGTCTGACCGGGACCGAGGGGACCCGAACGCATATGTTTCCGTTTGATGGGGACCCGTTCGAGTCGACGGCCCTGGGGGGGAGGTCGCCCGAGAGGGCTCGGGGAGCTGTACGGCGCCCGATAGGGCTCAAAGGGGAGAATCCTGACCCCCGCCTTGCAGATTCGCCCGGTCGAGTGGGGGGATTTCTCGATCGTTGGTCGAATTCTACTACACGCGATGCGAGGAGGTGCGATCGAACCCTGACCTGTTCCTTTGGACCCAACCGGAACGACCATCCCTCGGGGACGAAGCCCTCTGGTTCGGTCGGCTCATGAAGGGGATGCTCGACGGCGACGCGAACTGTTTCGTCGCCGAGGTCGATGGAAACGTCGTGGGGGTCGCGACCGTGGAGCCCAAAGGACACCACATCGAAGACCGCCACGCGGGGATCTACGCGAACGCGCTCATCCCATCGTGGCGAGGGAAGGGGGTCGGGAGCCGGAGGATGACCGCGATGCTGAACGCCGGCCCCAGGAAGTTCGAGAACCTGTACCTCACGGTCGGGACGGACCACACGTCCGCCGTGCGGCTCTACCGCAAACAAGGTTTCGAGGAATGCGGCCGACTCCCCCGATCTTGGCACCGAAACGGACGTTACCTGGACGATGTCCTGATGTGGCGGCCGGTCGAGCTTCCCGGTCCCGCACCCCCTCCGGCGTAGCCGGAGTGGTTCGGCTCCCCCCGCTCCCGGCTCAAGTTCCCGAGGACGCGTTGCTCGGGGCCGGGTTCAACGGGGCACGCTGCGCCGCCCCCGTGCGGCGGCCCGGACTTGGACACAAGCGATAACTATAGCCAACACATTAATCCATCCATGGCGGCCAAGACGGTGGCGCTGGACCCCGAGGCGTACGCTTTGCTGGCGAAGGCAAAGCAACCGGGCGAGACATTCAGCGACGTCGTGAAACGGTCGCTCCACACCCGTCGACCGCTCGTGGAGTTCGCCGGTGCCTGGAAGCACCTGAGCGCCCAGGAGCTGAGGCTCATTCGAGGGTCGATCGCCGCCGGTCGGAAAGGGGACGCCAAGCGCCTCTCCGAGCAGGACCTTCGCCCGAGGCCGACGTGAAGGTTCTCGACACGAACTTCGTCATCGATCTGCTGTCCGGGAACGCCGCGGCGGCAGAAAAGGCCCGCAGCGATGAGTCGCCCGGGCTTTCGCTGGCCGTTCCGGCACCCTGTGTGGCCGAGCTGTTCCGTGGGGTGGATCGGGCGGGGGGCCGAGGCCGCGAAGCGCTCGAAGCCCTCCTGAACGAAGTCGAGGTCCTTCCCCTGGACGACCCAGGGGCACGGATCGCCGGTCGGTTGGCGGCCGAGACCGCGTCGAGCGGCCGTGAGGTCTCGATGATGGATTGTCTGGTCGCCGGGATCGCCGTGCGCCATGAGGCGACCATCGTCTCACGCGACCGGGACTTCTCGCGGATACCGGGCCTGTCGCTCGAGACCTATTGAGCGCCCGTGGGGGAAGGGGTCCGAGTCCCTACGGACCCGTCCTCGGGCCCGAGGGGATTCGAACCCCTGACCTTGCGGTTAAGAGCCGCCTGCTCTACCGACTGAGCTACGGGCCCGCGGACGGAGCGGCCCGACCCGCCCTCCGCGCTTAAAGGCTCCGCGGAGCGCTCACTTCGAGACCCGTTCGAGCGCGGCGCCGACCATCAGCGGGAACAGGACCGTCGCGTCCCCCTCCACCGTTTGGTGCCGCGCGGTCGGCTTCACCTTCCCCCACGAGACCGCCTCGCGGGTCCGCGCGCCCGAGAGGCTGCCGTCCCACTCGACGGCCGTGGTGAGGTAGAGCGCGGCGTCCAGCCCGTCGCGGAACTGGTTCCACCAGATCGTGTGGTGCTTCGAGATCCCGCCGCCCAGCATCACCGCGCCGGAGCGCTTCGCCTCGAAGACGAGGTCCGAGAGGCGCTGCTCGTCCGCGAGGAGGTCGATCGAGAGCCCGCGGTGGTCCTGCCAGAACTGCCAGACCTGCGAACCGACCGCGCCGTCGGTGATGCCGGGGACGAACACGGGCACGTTCCGGTCGTACGCGGCCCGGAGGATGCTGGTCGATGCGGAGGCCGGGATCGCGGCGCCGATCGCCCGCGACAGCGCTTCCGTCGAGAGCGCGCGCGTCCCGTCGGCCCAAAGCCGGCGGAGGATCGGTTGCATCTTCTGCTCGACGATCCGCCCGTAGTTCGCCTCGGGGATGACCAAGTTGCCGAGCCGGTAGAGGTGGCGCCGATGCAGGTCGGCGTCGTCCAGGTCCCACGCCCCGTGGAGGTACGGCCGGAACGCGCGGGCGAGGTCGTGGTCGAGCGTCCCGCACGTCGTGACGACGGCGTCGACGTACCCCTCCCGCACGAGGGTGGCGAGCACGCCGCGCGTGCCGGTCGCGACCAGGTCGGCCGGGAAGGAAAGGAACACCGTCATCTCGCGGTCGGCGAGGATCCGCGCGAGCAGGTCGACCCCGTCGGCGACCCCCTTCGCGCTGAACCCGCCGCCGGCCTCGAGCCGGCGGACGAACGCGTCGAGGCTCGGGCGGTCGTCGACCCGGACGTCCTCGACCTTCCGCGGCATCGCCCGGCCGAACCGTCGGGGGTTAAAGCCCCCCGGTGAGCCCGAGCGTGAGCGAGCGGAACAGGAGGAGGTAGGCGACCGCGTACCCCAGCATGGCGCCGCCGTTCAGGAGCGGCAGTCCCGCCTGCGGGTTCCCGCGCGCCACCAGCCGCATCAGGACCGCGTAGCCGACCAGCGACCCGACCATCGCGCCGGCCGCGGCCCAGAGGTTCGCGCCGACGCCGAGGAACGCCGGGTCGGCCGGGAGCCAGATCGACGCGGAGACGACCAGCGTTCCCGGGATGACGATGTCGCCGAGGCCCATGAACAGGGCCGAGCGCTCCTCGACCGGCTGGCCCCGCTGCTCCTGGAGCGTCGGGGCGCCGAGGTAGTCGTACCCCGCCGAGTCGGGCATCACCATCAGGATCGGGAGCTTCATCTCCGTCACGACGTCCGCGAGGGAGACCATGTGCTTCGTGCGGTAGACGGCGATCGCGTCGTAGACCATCAGCGCCCCCAGGAGGATGAACGCGGGCAGGATTCCGAACGAGATCCCGAGGATCGCGATCAGCGAGCCGGCCGCGACGAAGCCGACGAGGTCGACGAGGTACCACTGGGGGTTCATCAGGAGCGTGATGTACGCCCCGGCGCTCGCGCACGCCGCGGCGACGAGCGACCAGTCGACGACCAGCGTGGCGCCGGTCGGCGGCAGGAGGAACGGCGCCGGGAAGAACAGCGAGAAGGTCGCGTAGAGCGTGATGTAGAGCGAGCCCGAGATCCCGATCAGGATCAACTGGCGCAGCGCCGCGAGCCCGCCCTGCTTCCGCGCGACGAACAGGATGCCGAGCGGCGCGACGACGATCAGGACGATGATGAACAGCGGCGCCGTCGGGCTCTGCGGGTTCGAGGTCGACGAGAGCCCCTCCGAGTGGAACGGCGCGGCCAGGACGAGCCCGACCAGCTGGGCTCCGACGTACAGCAGCAGGAGGCCGACCCAGCGGAGGCTCCGCATCCGGCCCGCCTACGGCTGGACGACCGCGTAGGCGTTGTTGCCGAGCACCTTCGTGATCTTGGCGTTCACGGTCGCGCCCCGCTGGGTCGCGCCCGTGACGAAGATGACGAACCCTTCCTTCTTCGCGACGCCGTCCCCGCGCCGTCCGACGTCCTCGATGACGAGTCGGTACACCTCGCCGACCTCGACCGGCGCCTTCGGCTTCTCGGGCGTCACGACCTTGCGGACCGTGATCGGGCGCTGCGCGCCGCACGCCTCGCAGACGAGGAGCGTGAACCGCCCCTCCTTCTGGAGGTGCGTGTCGGGCCGCTTGCACTCGGAGCAGATGACGTACTTCTGCGTGTAGTCGCGCAGGCGGGCCGCGATCGCCTCCTTCTGGAGGCGCGACTTGAGGACGCCGCGGGGGAGCTCGAGCACGCCGGGGCAGCCGAACTCGCGGGCGAGGTAGCCGATCACGTGGGCCGGCTCGCGCCGGAGCACCCCCGCGATCTCCTGGAAGTTGCGGATGACCGTGTTCTTCCCGTCGCTCATGACGTCCGGCTCGGGCACCTGGAACCGCTCGCCGCCCGTGCGGACGGGCGGCAGCTTCGCGCGGGCGCGCTCGAGGAGGACCTGGTAGCTTTCCATCGGAGGCCGAACGAGCCGGCAGCGGGGTAAAAGGTCTTCCGGCGATTATTCGGTGGGGAACCGGTCGAGGGCCTCGAGGACCCGCCCGAGGTCCCGCTCGACCACGACCTCGGTCGCCGCGCGCCGGACCGTCTCGTCCTCGGGCAGGAAGGCGACGCCGACGCGGCTGCGGCGGAACAGCCCCGCGTCGATCTCGGAGTTGCCGACCGAGGCGGTCTCCGCCGGAGTGAACCCGAGCTGCGACTGGAGCTGGGCGAGCACCCCTTCCTTGTCGTGGATCGGCACCCGGACGATCCCCTCCCCCGTGAGCCGGCCTTCCGCCGTGACGCGAAAGCCGTTGGCGAGCGCGACCTCGATCCCGAGCTCGCGGGCGACCCGGTGCGCGAGCAGGTCGATCCCCCCGCTCACGATCGCGGTCCGCACCCCGCGCGCGTGGAGCCCGCGGAACAGGTCGCGGGCGCCGGGCATCAGCGGCACGTCCGCGAGGATCCGCTCCAACTCCTCGACCGACAGCTCGGGCCGGTGCCGCCACCAGATGCGGATGTCGGACGCGATGAACTCGTGGTCGTCGATCTCGTTCGCGTTGAACCGACGCAGACCCTCGTCGTTCCGCTCGCCGAAATGGTCGTGGACCGCGGCCCACGAGCTCGCGACGTCGACGAGCGTCCCGTCCATGTCGAACGCGGCGAACCTAAGCACGGTCGCCCCGCGCGATCGCGTCCGCCTTCCGGAGGGCGGCGGCGGACGGGGTCACGGCCCAGGCCGCCAGGTTCTGGTCGACCTGGTCGGGGTGGCTCGCGCCGACGATCGGGACCGCGCCCTGGCTGCGCAGCCAGTGGAGCGCGATCGCGGCGAGCGGCACCTCCTCCTCCGCAGCGAGGTCGCGGAGCGCGCGGCTCCGCGCGAGGATCGTCGGGAGCCGGTCCGGTTCGAACAGGCGGGAGGCGAACCGGCGGACCTCGGCGGGGACCCGCTGGCCGTCCAGGTACCGCCCGTGCAGGAGGCCGCGGGCGAGCGGCGTGTACGCCTCGATCACGATGCGCTCGCGCGCGCAGTACTCGCGCACCGGGTCGGCCTCGTCCCGGTCGAACAGGTTGTACCGCACCTGGTTGACCGCGACCTTCGCCTCGGCGAGGTGGCGCGCGGCCTCCTCGAGCTCCTCCGTCCCGAAGTTCGACACCCCGATCGCGCCGACGCGCCCCTCCTTCCAGAGCGCCTCGAGCGCCGGCATCGTCTCCGCGAGCGGCACGTGGGGGTCGGGAGCGTGGATCAGGTAGAGGTCGACGGAGCGGCGACCGAGCCGTTCCAGGCTGTTGATCAGGCTCGCCCGGATCTGCGCGGGCCGCAGGTGCTCCCACGACACCTTCGTGACGACGAACGTCTCGGGAGCGGCGGCCGGCGTCCGCTGAAGGACCTCCCCGAGGACCCGCTCGGACCGGCCGTTCCCGTACACCTCGGCGGTGTCGAACCAGCGGAACCCCCGCTCGACGGCCCGACCGATGGTCGCCTTCGTCCGCGCCTCGTCCTCGGGGCCCCACCGACCCAGCCCCCACAGCCCGAGGCCGAGCGTCGGATGGGGCTTGCCGCCCGAGATCAAGGGAACGGAGTCGATGGGGACCGCGCGGGGCGCGGGCGGCGTCCGCGGGCGCG
>JASHPZ010000026.1 GCA_030037815.1 Thermoplasmata archaeon
CGGTCATGATCGGGCTCTTCGTCTTCCTCTTCGAGTTCCTCTATCGCCACCGGCAGTTCGCGCCCGCGCTCTCGAACTACCTGGTCGAGCTGGTCGGGGTCTACGGCCTCATGATGGCGGGGCTGTTCGTCTGGCTCTACTTCGGGAGCGGGACGACGTTCGCGCTCTCGATCCTCCTCGAGATGGTCGTGTTCTACGTCGCGGTCGCCCGACCGGACGGGTTCTCGGCGGCGCCGGGCACCCCGTGGCAGCTCCGCAGCAACTGGACGTTCGCGCTGCTCAGCTTCGTCTTCGTCGCGGAGCTGTGCATGGGCGCCGTCCTCAGCGTCCAGCTCGACCCGGCGGACTACCTGGGCGGGTTCCCGTTCCTTCCGCTCTCCGGCGCGGCGGGCACCGTCCTGCTGAACGCGCTCTCCAACGGGTTCTGGTTCTTCGCGACGGCCGCGGCGTCCTCGTGGTTCCTGATCATGATGGGCCTCGAGATGGGCACCCTCGTGGTCCTCAAGTTCCGCGAGACGAAGAACCGCGAGAACCGCATCCGTCTCGGCCTGATGATGGGCTCCTACGCCGCGTTCGCGGTGTTCTACCCGAGCATCTACTTCGCGCTGGTCTTCCCCAACGCGCCGAATCCCGCCACGGTGCCGGTGCTGGGCTGGAGCATGGGCATCGGTTCGTACCCCCTCGCGGTCGGGGTGTTCGGCGTCCTGCTGCTGACGTACGTGATCACCGGCGCGCTCACCGTCCTGTTCGGCCGCCGGGTGATCTGCTCGGTCTTCTGCACGGCGCCGCTGATGTACCAGGGCACGACGATCGACGCGATGAAGTCGTTCAACCGGTCCACCCGGATCGGGCACAAGTACCTCGGGAGCCGGTTCTCCGCCGCCTACTCCGTGACCACCGGCGCGGTGATGACCGCCCTCGTGGGCACCTCGATCCTGTCCTACCTGAACTCCACCGGCGCGACGAACATCACCATCCAGGGCAACGACCCGTCGGTGTTCTTCTTCGTCCTCTCCTTCTCCGTCGCGTGGTACGTCCTGTTCGTGGCGATCCCGTACGTCGGGAACTACAACTGCGTCACGATGGGCTGGTGCTACACCGGCACGATCGCCCAGGCGTTCCAGAAGGTCGGCGTCTTCAAGCTGAAGGTCCGGGACCGGCAGGTCTGCCGCGACTGCACGACGCTCGACTGCGCGAAGGGATGCCCGGTGGGGCTCGTGGACATGCCCGGGCACTTCCGCCAGACCGGGGAGTTCCGGAGCACGAAGTGCTGCGGCGTGGGAGATTGCGTCGAGGATTGTCCGTACGACAACCTGTACATCTCGGACATCCGGCACACGATCCGACGTCTCGTGGGACGGGCCGAGACGCGCCCCCGACGCGGGGCGACCCCCGCGCCCCGGCGGGCGCCGGGGCTCGCGGCCTCGGCCGTGACCTTCACGCCTCCGGAAGGGGCTGTGCTCCTTCCGATGTCGAAGGGCGGCGTGACGGTCTCGCACCGCTGATCCGACACCGTCGCGCCGCGCGATCGGCCCCGGAGTTCCCTCGTGCCGACGTCGCGGTTACGCGCGCGGTCCCGAACTCGGGCGGAGCCGGCGGACGGGACGAGGAACTTCGCCTCGTCGGTGCGCCGGGCGGGGGTAGTTTCCGAAAGGGTGTCAGCAGGCGCCGCGGGCGACGACTTCCTCGCAGTGGGAGGCCCCCGACACGGTCAGGGTCCCCATCTGGGCGAACGGGGCGAAGTAGCCCCGCACCGCCTCTTCGGAGGGGGCCTCGGCGATGACGTACAGGTGGTGTTGCTGGTTCGTCACCGCGTCGCCCCGGATCCGGATGCCCGCGCGTCCGCCGTTCTGGATGAGCGCGAGGAGACCCGCGGCCATCGAGGGGTTCTTCGCGGGGCAACGGTCGGCCGGATGCGTGTGCTCGGCGACGTACAGCGGCATGGGTCTTCCCGACCCGGAGCGGGGGATAGAGTTGGCGAAATGGGAAGTTCTCACGCGCCCGGACGAATCGCGCGGCGACTTCGGCTGGACCGTCTCACCGGAGGTCCTACCGCCGTTGTGCGTCGCGACTCCCCGGCGTGGTTCGTTCCGTAGACGCCCGTACGAGACCGGATGGCCCGCGTGGAACGGTGGCGGCGCCGCCGAGGCGTCGCCCCTCCCGTCGGAGCTCAGCCGACCGTGAAATCGATCCGGGCGAAGTACGTCCCATCGCTCCCGATCAGTCGCGTCGGCCCTGTCGGGACGACCGGGATCGTCAGCACGCAGTTCCGGAAATCCCCCGACCGGTTGGTACGGCAGGGCGCCGTCGCGTTGGCCGACGCTCCATGCACGTGGAATTTCACGACGTGGTCCGGTAGGAAGCCGCTCCCGCTCACCGACGTCGTGTTCGAAGCGTTCCCGGTCGACGGGGACGCCCGGAGCTCGGTGAGGTGGAACGGCGCGGACTGGTTGTCTCCGGCGAGGTCGGTCACGAAGACCACGTAGTTTCCGACGACGCCCTTTGGGATTGGAAACGTCGCCGAGAAGCCGCCCGTGCCCGTCGAACCCGAGGCGACGATCGCCGCCGGAACCCCCGGGACCCCGTTCCAGAAGTACACGGTGAACGGCTCGCCGGGCCAGAAGTGGGCGCCCGTGACGTTCTCTCGGTTTCCGTGCGAGCCGGACGCGATGGAGAGAAAGATGTAACACGGAAGGATCGGGGCGACGCACGACCCGGCCGGCGGCAGGCTTGCTGGGGTGCGGTCGGCGGTCGCGGTCGCAGGGGCTGCGGCGAAGAGTAGGAGGAAGCCCAGGGCCGCACATGCGAGCGCTCGCGCAGTACGAACGCCCGGAGGCTCTCGGGGTCGGAATCGGGCGAAGGCGGCCCGCTTCCCGCGGAAATTCCAAATCATGGGTCTGGGGACCGGGTCCCGGTACGCACTCGGCGACTGCGCGAAGTCCCCGGGGTACTTGGGGATTCCCGGGTAGCCCATCCCGGACGGTGACTGCTCCTTGGCGGGGGCCGATGCTCTGAGGGAGTCGATTCTATCAATCGAAATCGTCCGTTCAACATCGGGAAATCGAAGTCCGAACTGCGCCGCCAAGGAGCGCCGCTCACGTGCCGGGCCCCGCGGCGACCGATCGCCGGGGTCGAAGCCTGAGTTCCGTATTCGCGCGACTGGCTTCGGTCGAGGGGATGTCTGCTCCGGACTCCAACTTTCTTTCCCTCGCGAAGATAGCGCCCAACCCCCCTCCCGCCGATCACCCGGGGGAGCGCCATCGCGCCCTCCTTATCATGGACGGACGAATGCCCGCGGCTATGCCCCAGTCGCGACACTCCGCTGTCGAAGTCTGTGGTCTGGGACTGGTCGTGATCGTGGCCGCGGCGGTAGCGATCGCGGGCGTTCCACTCCGCGGAAATGCCGATACTTCTCCGAGGCTGACGACGCTCGGAGAACGCCTTGCGGTGGTCCAGCCGGCTCCGATCGTGGCGGGCTGGTGGAATCTTCCCACTCCGGGGGGCGGTCCGGCGGCGATGACCGAATTCGGAATGGCGTCGGACTCGGAGACCGGGGGCATACTCCTGTTCGGCGGGTGCCTCGCCGGGAACTACACGGCGACCGAGGGGTGCGCCTCGCCGTCGGATCAAACGTGGCAGTTCGGCAATGAGACGTGGACGCAACTCTCTCCGAAGGACTCCCCGCCGGCCCGCTATTTCGGGATGATGGCGGACGATCCGGCGCTGGGGGGCGTCGTGCTCTTCGGCGGAGAAAATCAGACGACGCGGTTCAACGACACCTGGCTTTTCGCGGGAGGAAACTGGGAGAACATTACGCCCACAAGCTCCCCGCCCCCCATCGACCAGGCGGCCTTCGCGTGGGACCCCACGGACCGCGAGGACGTCCTCTTCGGCGGCAGCACGCCCGGGGCTCTGTCGGGGAGCTATGGGACGTGGGTCTTCCACGGGGGCGCGTGGACGAACGTGACCACCGCGTTCCATCCCCCCGGATGGATCGCCCCGACGATGGCCGCGAGCCCTTCGGGAGGGCTCGTCCTATCGGGCGGAATTTCCGCACTCTTTTTTCCGACCTACTACCAGCAGACCTGGTCGTTCGAGGCCGGGGCGTGGACCAACCTGACCAGCGGCCAGGGGAACGGACCGCCGTCCTCGGTGCTGTACGCGCTCTCGACATTTGACCCCACGCGCAACGAGACGCTCGTGTTCGGCGGTGGCGATAGCACCGACATTCCGAAGGCCACGGAAGGGTTCACGGTGGCGGGCAACTGGACGCAGGTGGTCGACCCGAGCGCCGACCGTGCGGGCGCGTTCTACCAGACAGGAGCCGCGTACGACCCCGGGGACCAACTGACCGTCGAGTTTGGGACGGAGCGCATCTCCCAGTATTATGGCATTCCGGAGATCGGGACGACGAACAACTCGTCGTGGGTGCTCCTGAACAGCCTCGAGGTTGCCCCAATCACGGTCGGGGGCACCCTGAGCCCCGGGAACAACCTGACGTTTGGCGCGACCATCTCGGGCGGCCTGCCGCCCTACGAGGTCGAGTGGCGATTCGGCGATAACGCATCCGGTTCGGGCGATCCCTCGACGCACGCGTACGGGCGGGCCGGAGAGTTCGACGTGAATCTCACGGTGCGGGATCGCGTGGGCGAGGCGGTCAATCTGACCGACGTGGTCAACGTGACCGCGTCCCCTTCCACGTCGGGAGGCCTGCTGGGTTCGGTCCTGAACGAAGAGATTCTGGTCGGGGTCGTCGGAGCCGTCCTGGTCGCGGTCGTGGTGGCCCTGTTTATCCGGAGGTCTCGGCGGAAGACGCCGCCCAGTTCCTGACGAAATTCCGCTCGGTGCGGATTTCCTACACCTTGGCCCGAGGGTCGGATTCGTCGATAGTCACTTCATGGAGTGGGCTCGGCCGGACTCGAGTCCGCCACGTCACGGAACGTGCCCGACTTGTCCCTCTCATTCACACCGCCTGCGCCTCACGAGCCCCTCCGACGGGGTCTTCTTGCGGTCCGCTATCAAGTGCGCACGGTTCCGTGCGGCGAGCGGTAGGGGCGAAGAGACGAAGGTGAGCGGGAAACCGGGAGCCGGCGCATCCGTAGTCGTTCGCCGCATCCGGCCCGAAGACGCGACGGCATTTCGAGCGTTGAGACTCCGCATGTTGCAAGTGGATCCGACGGCGTTTGGGGAGACCTTCGAACACGCTGCTCAACAACCCGACTCCCACTCGGCCGATTGGGCGAGGCGGTCCGCCACCTCTACCGATAGTTGCTCGATGCTCGCCGTCGAGTCAGAAGTGAAGCTCGTGGGTCACATCGGCTCGATCTGGAAGGATGACCTCACCTCACTGGGCGCAATGTGGGTGGAGCCCGCCTACCGGAGGGCGGGCGTCGGCCGACGGCTCCTGGACGCCATTCTAGCCTGGGCCGATGAGGCTCATCCCACGTCGGCGGTTCGGCTCGGGGTCTTTCCGACGCAGGAGGCCGCGATGCGGCTCTACCGGGAGCGTGGGTTCGTCGCGACCGGCAAGGTTTTCCCGCTCGAGCACGCCCCGAGCGTCCTGTGGCAAGAAATGCTGCGTCGCTCCGCACGATCCAGCCCAGAGGACCCCCCGGTGGGTCAGCCCGATCGAGGGGAGACGTGACGAAACCACGCTCCGAAGCCCGAAGGGACGGCCGGTGGGAACCGGCCCAAGGCGCTCGCCTCGCTACGCCGTCCGTTCCAGAGGACCGAGGAGAGGCTCCCTATTTCCAACCCGAAGAAGGGGAAGGACTGGGGTCTCGAAGCGGATCGTGAAGTTCCCGGGGCCCCCGCGTCCCGCGGAGGGGTGACCAGTCTTCGAGTGATTCCGCCTCGAGTAGTACGACCGCGCTTGCGACCGAGGTCTGCGTTCAGGTTGTGAGGCGGGCCAGCTCCGGAGTTTCTGCTCGCCCCGCCGGTCTCGAACGACTGGCCGTTGGGCCCCGGAGCTCGCAGGTCGAACGGGTCATGGCGCCCGCCCCGCCGTCGGAACGATGGTCGATTTCGAGGGGGCGGCCGTTCACGCGGAGGGGCGTGCCGAAGCCGGTGAGGAGGAGGGGGCGCATATGCTAACAGATGATGGCATACTCCCATATGTACTCTCTTTCCATCTTCCGGCTGTGCCGAGAACGACCTACTCAGTCGCAGGTTGGGAGTGCCTCCGCTGCGGACACAAATGGGTCCCAAGAATCACGCGGGAGCCCAAGCGCTGCCCGGGATGCAAGAGCCCGTACTGGAACCTAGCTCGGAAGCGACGAAACGCCCGCTAGTGGCTGAGATCGGTTGAAATTCAACAGCACAATCCTTCATGGCACCCGCACAACTCTTCAAGAAGCGGACGCTACTCGCCGCGGCCCGATTGGTCACGCCGACCCCTGAGCAGATTGCGTTCGCATCCGAGTGGGGCGAGTTGATTCGGTCAGGGACGCTGGCCAAGGAGCGCCGCAACTATTTCAGATTCGGCAATCTGGTTCTGCAGGGGATCCTGGGCTACTCTGTAAGTCGTGACTTGAACTTCGAAGAGGGAAACGTCGAGTTTAGCTTCCGCCGTAAGGACGGAACTGGCGGGGTCTGCTTCGAGGCGAAAGGGGAGTCTACTCGAGACCTCTTTGCCTCTCAACACCGGGAAAAGACTGAGCACCGAACCCCGGTCAAGCAGACTTGGGACTACATGGGTTCGGGAAACTTTGAGTACGGCGTTACGACAAATTACCGCGAATTCGTCCTGATAACCAAGGCTCTAGGATACACCACCTGCCACAGGTTCGATTTCGAGGAAATTCGAGCCGACCCTCTAAAGCTGGGCGAGTTCATTGCAGTCTTCTCGGCCGAGACGCTACTGAACTCCGATCTGCCGACCAGGCTTCGAAAGGAATCTGAGCTAGAAGAAATTGCGATCACATCGGGCTTCTACAGGTTGTTCAGCGAGACCAGAATCCAACTCGTACACTCCTTCGAGTCGGTCCCAAACACTTCTCGCGAAGTTGCGATTCACGTCGCGCAGCTTGTCCTGAATCGACTTGTCTTCGTGTTCTTCGCTTCGGGAACGGGCAAGGTCCGACGGCGCGCATTTACTGAGCTGATGCTCAGAAGTCTCCACCCAGACCTCGTCTCCGACTACTCTCACTATGCGTTCGATACGATTCTGAGTCTGTTCAAGAGCCTTGATAAAGGTGCGACAGCGCCATTCAACATCTTCGGATTCAACGGAGGTCTCTTTCGAGAACATATCTCGCCGGACCTCGCTTTTCCGGACTTACTCATAGACAAACCGATTCCAGACGGGGGCTCTAGGCGGCGGCCCGGCTTGCCCCAACTCGACCCCGAAAGTCAACGGGCATTGTCTCCACTCGGGGAGCGCTTGAATCCGATCATTCGGAACTTGCTTCTGATGGCTGATTTTGACTTTCAATCGGATTTGGATGTCAACATTCTAGGGCACATCTTTGAACAGTCTCTGACAGATCTTGAGGCGCTAGCAGGGACTAGTGAAGACTCCAGGCGAAGAAAGGAAGGCATCTACTACACACCCTCCTACGTAACGGCGTACATTTGCAAGGAGACTGTCATTCGGGTTCTTTCCGATGGAAAGACAACAGATGCTGACGAGCTTCTTTCAATCTACTCGGGCGACATCGCGTCTCTTGAGAGGCGACTGCGGGATATTCGGATTCTGGACCCGGCGTGCGGGAGCGGCGCTTTCCTGCTGGAGGCCGTGGACCTGCTACTCGATATTCACCGAATTGTCAGGCTTGCGAAGGAAACCGAGGGACGATTTCTAATCGGAAGCACGGCAGGGAACCAGTCGAGCGCTCCTCAATACTGGTCGCTGGAGAGGTGGAGCGAAGAAGACGAGGCGCGGGAGATTATCGAAGACTGCATATTTGGAGTCGATAAGAATCCAGAATCGGTCGAGATTACCCGGCTGAGTCTTTTCCTAAAGGTCGCGACGATAAATCGCAAGCTTTTCGACTTGTCTCGAAACATTCGGGTCGGCAATAGCTTGGTGAGTGATCAGGCGGTCGCAGGGGCGCGCGCCTTCGACTGGAAGACCGAGTTCCCCGAGATTGCGGAACGGGGAGGGTTCGATGTCATCCTAGGGAACCCTCCCTACGTACGAGTCCAGAGACTCGACCATGCCGAAGCGGACTACCTTCACCGCACTTTCAAAAAATCCGTCGGCGGCAAGTTCGATCTTTCTGTTCCATTCTTCGAGCGCGCGCTAGAATTGATTCGCCCCGAAGGGTGGGTCGGATTCATTTCCTCATCCCAGTGGATGAACACGGACTATGGACGGCGCTTACGTACGTATCTCTCTGAAGGTCACCTCCACCGTCTCGTGTCCTTTGGGAGCCTCCCGGTCTTCGCCGACGTCTCAACCTATCCAGCAATCTTCATCCTGCGGCGTGCGACCACGAAGGCGCTCGCGTACAGCGAGTTGACAAGTCGCGCTGAGTTGACCCTTACCGGAATTGAAGCAGCGAGTCAGAGGCCGATACCGATTGACCAGCTGGGCAGCGCCTCGTGGGCCCTATCGGGTGGGAATCTCCTCACAGCTGGTCCCGGTGCTCGCAGCCGAGGACAGCCCCTAGGGGGGCTAGGCAAATTCTGGATAGGCGCGCTAACGGGCGCGGACTACGCATTCGTGGTTACCCGAGCGGTCGCCATCAAGCTCAGGCTCGAGCCCCGATTCCTGGTCCCGTACGCATACCGCGGCGAGGAGATCTGGCCCTATGGCGAAGTTTCGCCCGGGTCTTACCTCATCTACCCCTACACCCAGGGACAAGACGGTCGCCCTGAGCTCGTCTCAGAGGTGGAGCTTCTTTCGAAGGCCCCAAACATCCACGCTCACCTGAATTCGCATCGGTCGGATCTTGAGACCCGGCTCGACTCCCGCCGCAGGTATGCCGCAGGGGACCAGTGGTTCAGGTTCCTGCGGCCGGGAACATTCAGATATATCATCGGGGCGAAACTGGTCGTCCGAGGCATTTCCAAGCACTCAGTGGTCGGGAGTCTGCCAGCTGGCACTTCGTTCAACGGCGCGAACACGCCGGCATTCGTTCCCTCCACCCCCGGAGTCTCACTTCCCATCGTGGCGGCAATCCTGAACTCGACAGTCGTGAGTCGACACTTGGAGTCAATCTGCCCTCGCAAGCTCGGGGGTTACTTCCGATTCAACGCCAATTCGCTGAACAGGTTGCCAATCCCTCCGATTTCCCCAGAGACGCAGACATCGTTGGGCCAGCTCGCAGCTAGACGCATGGATCTTGCGCGCGAGGTCGGTCTCGTTCGTTCACACCTGCTGCACCGACTGCAGGAGATTTCAGAAACGGTATCGGATCCTAGGCTCGTGGAAGCAATCGATCTCGGAGATGTGAAGGCGTTCACAGCAGGATTGAAGCGACTTGCCCCCGGACTGGGGCTGCGAGACCTTGACGAGTGGGAGGGCTACTTTGGCCAATTCCGTGTAGAGCAGTCAAAGGCACAGGCAGAAACCTCGTCGGTTGACGGCGAAATCGACGCGGCCGTCCAAGCGATTTTCGGGGTTTGAGACCGAATCTAGAGTCGCCGTTTGGAACGAGGGTAGTGCAATTTTCGGCAAATTGGCTATACCCCCCGTCGGATGGGCTCGGCCGGATTCGAACCGGCGGTCTTCGCTGTGTGAGAGCGACGTCGTAACCGCTGGACCACGAGCCCAACGGCCCGGCCGAGCGCCGGACGGAAATAAATACGCCTACGGCGCGAAGGCGAGGACGGCCGGAAGGATCAGGCTCGCGGCCACGGTCAGCACCAGGCCGGTCGCGAGGGCCAGGCTCGCCCCGTCTCGGTCCCCGTAGCGGGTGACGAAGAAGAGCGTCGTGTCCATCGCGGTGGCACCGCCGAGGGCCGCCACCCCTTCGCCGCTCGCACGTCGCCCGACCGCCTTGGCGCTCAGCATCGTGCCGTTCTCGCGCAGGAAGTTCGCGAGAAAGGCGATGAGCCCGAGCGACGCGCCGGCCCTCGCGGCGACCAACGGCCCGGCCAGCGTGTACCAACCGAAAGCGTATGCCGCGGCGAACGACCAGACCGCGTTCGTTCCGGAGACCCACGCGAACACCGCGGCCGCGACCGTGGCTCCGAGCGCCGACGCCGTGAGGGGGACCCAGAGCCGTCGTAGCGCGCGTTTCGAGAGTCGCAGGTCAAACGCGACCAGCGCGAGGAGGAGGTAGAGGGCGTAGGGGAGCGCAGCGGCCGCCGGGACCGAGATCGCCCGACCGACGCCGTATCCGAGGAGGAGCGCGCCGAGCAACACCACGCTCAACGGGAATTTCTCGCGAACCGAATCGTCGGGGCGACCCTCAGTGTCCGGGGGCCAGAGGAGCCTCAGGACGACCACGCCGGCGAGCGTCGCGCCGAGGATCATCCCGGCAAAGAGGATCCCCCACGGGATCGCGGAGAGCAACGACTCGGCCGGCGCCATCGCGAGGGAGGCGCCGAGCAGACCGACCAGTACGACGATGGTCGCAACGGTCGCGGCCGCGACCCCGCGGACGGGGCGCCCGATCCACCGGCCGGCGAGGAACCCGGCGCCGAATGCGACGTACAGGAACGGGTCGAACGAGACCACGGATCAGCCGGACCACGCGGCGACACCGGTGGGACGGGCGTGGACGGTGGGAGGACCGAGCCACACGGTGTCCTCCCGCGCCGCCCCGAAGCCGACCCACTCGACCGGAACGCCCGTCTCGTCGGTGATGTATCCGAGGAACCGACGCAACGTCGACGGCAGCGCCGAGGCGCCCTCGCGGCGGATCCGCTCCTTCGTGCGCTCGTGGAACTCGGGCCACGCCGGGAGCCGCTCGTAGACCGGCTGCACCTTCTCGAGGTCCTCGGCGTGCGTCGGCAGGACGTCGCGGGTCGTCGAGCCGTCGGCCAACACGTACTGCGTGCAGACCGGGACTTCGTCCAAGCCCCCGAGCACGTCCACCTTCGTGAGGGCGAGGGAGGTGAATCCGTTCAGGCGCGACACGTACCGCAACTGGACGAGGTCGAGCCAGCCGCATCGGCGCGGGCGCCCCGTCGTCGCGCCCCGCTCGCCCCCGACCCGCCGGAGGAACTCGCCCGCGGTGCCCGAGTCTTCGGTCGGGAACGGCCCCGCTCCGACCCGGGTGTTGTACGCCTTCGCGACGCCGATCACGGCGTCGACCGCCGTGGGCGGGATGCCACTGCCGACGAGCGCTCCGGCGCTCGTCGGGTGCGAGCTCGTGACGTACGGATACGTTCCGAAGTCGACGTCCAGGAGCGCGCTCTGGGCGCCTTCCAGGAGGATCCCGTCGCCCCGGTCGACCGCATCCCACAGCATCGACTCGGTCGGCCGGACGATCGGGGCGAGCCGCGCGCCCACTTCGATGAGCTCGGGTTCGAGCTCCTCGCGGCGGGGCAGGTCCGGCACGGTCGCCTTGGTCGCGTAGAGGAGGTCGAGCCGCTCGCGCACGATCGCGGGGCGCGACAGCTCACCGACCCGAAGTCCCCACCGGCCGGCCCGGTCGGCGTACGCGGGGCCGATGCCCCGCCGGGTGGTGCCGAGGCTCGCGGCGGGGTTCCGCTTCGACCGGAGCGCGTCCTCCCAGGCGTCCTCGGCCTCGTGGATCGGCAGGATGACGTGGGCCCGGTCCGAGAGCGCGACCTCGCCGCGAAGCAGGCCCCTCCGTTCTAGGTCGTGCAGCTCGTCCTCGAGCGCGAACGGCTGGACTACCATCCCCGGACCGCTGACCCCGACGACCCCGTGCCGAAGCACCCCGCACGACAGCTGGTGGAGCACCACCGGTCCCTCGGGCAAATGGATCGAGTGCCCGGCGTTCGGGCCGCCTCCGGAGCGGACGACGTAGCGGGCGGTCGCGGCGAGGTAGTCCGTGATCTTGCCTTTCGCCTCGTCCCCGAACTGGGCCCCGACGACGACGCGAACGCCCATCTACGCTCCCGCGGACCGACGGGAGCGGCGGGCCTAAAAGGCCCTTTGGGCCGGCGGCCGGAGCGGCCGTCTCTCGCCGAGAGACGGGCTCGCACGCGACAACCCTAAAGGGGGCGTCCGGCGTCCGCGCGCGAATGGTCGCCGGGCGCACCCGGGAGGTCGACATCTCGGGCATCCGCAAGATGTTCGAGGCGGCGCCTCCCGACTCCATCAACCTGGGGCTCGGCGAGCCGGACTTCGAGCCGCCGAAAGTCGTCCTCGACGCGCTCTGCGACGCCGTGCGCCACGGCATGAACCACTACGGTCCGTCGGCCGGGCTCGTACCGCTGCGCGAGAAGATCGCGGAGCGATACCGCAAGCACGACCCGAAGACCACGCGCGAGAACGTGATCGTCACCGGCTCCGGCTCCGAGGGACTGATGACGGCGGCCCTGGCGCTCTACGACGCCGGCGACGAGGTGCTCGTGCCGAACCCCGGGTTCGTGCTCTACGCCCCGCACGCGAAGATGCTCGGCGCCGTGCCGGTACCGTACTCCCTCACCGAGGCGCGAAAGTACCAGCCGGACTTCGCGGAGCTCGAGGAGCTGGTCACCCCGAAGACGAAGGCGATCGTGGTCAACAGCCCGTCGAACCCGACCGGGGGCGTGTTCTCGAACGCCACGGTCGACCGGATCGTCGCGTTCGCCGAAGCGCACGACCTGACGATCCTCTCCGACGAGGTCTACGAGGAGATCGTCTACGACGGCCCGGCGCCGTCGTTCTGGGGCCGCACCGACCGGGTGATCGTCGCGAACTCGTTCTCGAAGACGCTCGCGATGACGGGCTGGCGGCTCGGGTTCCTGGTCGCCGCCCGCCCGCTCGCGGTCGAATTGAACAAGATGCACTACCACATCATGGCCTGCCCGTCCACGCCGGCGCAGGCCGCCGCGCTCGCCGGGCTCGAGTCCGACGACGCGACGCGGGCGATGGTGAAGGAGTTCCGCGCCCGGCGGACGCTGGTCGTGAAACTGTTGCGCGCGATCCCCGGGGTCGACCTCGTCCCGCCCGCCGGCGCGTTCTACGCGTTCCCGCGGTTCGAGTGGCCGCGCTCCGCGACCGAGGTCGCGCAGGCGCTCCTCCAGCGGGGGTTGATCACGACGCCCGGCGACGCCTTCGGGTCGCTCGGAGTCGGCCACCTGAGGCTCTCGTTCGCGGCGTCCCGGCCGAACCTCCGGCGCGGGCTCGGGATCCTGGCCGAGTACGCGGAGTCGCCCCCGAACGGGAGCCGCGCGTGATCGCGGGGCTCCTCGGCCGGCTGTTCGTCGCGGCCGCGCGGTTCACGCCGGGCGAAGCGGGGACGGACCTCGCCCACGTGGGTGAGGAGTTGCGCCGGCTCGAGGCGCGCCACGCTCACCCCGCGACGAGCTCGCGGTAGAGCGCCCGGTGGCGCTCGGCCGACCGGTCCCAGTCGAACTCGCGGGCGCGCGCGCGGCCGGCCACGGCCATCGTCTCGGTCGCGGCGCGGTCGCGCACCACCGCGGCGAGGGCGGAGGCGAGGGCCGCGGCGTCGCCGTACGGCACGAGCCGACCGAGCCGGCCGTGGTCGAGCACCTCGGGCAGCGCGCCGACGGTTGTCGCGACGGCCGGGGTGCCCGCGACCATCGCTTCGAGGAGCACTAGGCCGTACGCCTCCCACTCCGACGGGAGGACGAGCGCGGTCGCGCCTCGCATCACGCCGCGGTAGGCGGCCGCTCCCGCGACGTGTCCGAGCCAGACGATCCGGTCGGCGACGCCCCGCGCGCGCGCCCGCGCCTCGAGCGACGCGCGCTCGCCCCAGTCCCGTCCCATGATGACGAGCGGACGGCGGACCTCCTCGGGAAGGAGGGCGAGCGCGTCGACGAGGGTTGCGAGGCCCTTGTTCGGCGCGACCCGACCGACGAACAGGAAGAACTCGGGAGGGAGGCTCGGCGCCGCACGCAGGTCGCCCGCCGCATCGGCCCACGCCGCCACGTCGATCCCCGGCGGAACGACGCGCACGCGGTCGGCCGGGGCGAACTCGCGGACGAGCGCGGACTCGAGCTCGCTCTCCACGACCAGGCGTCGGGCGACCCGGTAGGCGGTCATGCCGAAGCCGACGTCCTGCACGCGGAGGAGGCCCTTCTTGATCGGCGGCTCCTCGCGGCGCGCCGGGTGGTAGTGCGTGGAGACGACGAGCGGGATCCCGCAGCGCTCCGCGACGGCCGCCGCCTCGAGGACGTGGCCGTACCGGTGGGAGTGCGCGTGGATCACGTCGGCGCCGCTGTCGGCGAGCGCGTCGATGAGGCCGACCATCAGCGGCAGGGTGAGCCCCGGGACGAGCCGCTTCCGCACCGGGAATCGGCGGACGGGAACCCCGTCGACCGTGGGCGCGTAGTCGGTCCGGCGGTCCCAGCCGGCCTCGTCGAAGAGGTCGCTCGCGAACACCTGGACGTCGTCCCCGGCGGCGCGCAGCCGACGGGTGATCTCCCGCACGTTCGTCTCGACGCCGCCCGGCGCGTCGAAGCGGAGCGTGACGTGGACGATCTTCATCCGGCCCGCACCTCGCGGTAGACCGCGTCGAGCCGGTCGACCAGCCCGTCCCACGTGTACCGCGGCACGACTGCGTCCCGTCCGTACGCGCCCAGGCGACGCGCGAGGTCGCGGTCGGTCCACAGGCGTTCCATCGCCGACGCGAGCTCGGCGGGCGCGCGCGGAGCCACCAGCAGCCCCGACCGCCCGTCCTCGATGAAGTCCGGGATCCCGCCGACGCGGCTCGCGATCACCGGGGTCCCCGCCGCGAGCGACTCGAGGAGGACGAGGCCGAACGCCTCGTACTCGCTCGGGAGCGCGAACGCCTCGGCCTCTCGGTACGCTTGCGCGAGGACGCGGTCGTCGTCCACGTGGCCCAGCCGTCGGACCCGGCCGTCCAATCCGGCGGAGCGGACCCGCGCGTCCACCGCGGCGCCCATCCCGCCGTCCTCTCCGACCAGCACGAGGGTCGCCTCCGGATGTGTCCGAGCGAACGACGCGAAGGCGGCCACCAGGTCGAGGAGCCCCTTGTTCGACGCGAGCCGGCCCACGTAGAGGAGGAACGGGCCGGGGATCCCGAACCGCTCGGCGAACGTCGGCCCGTCGGCGGGCGGGGGCGGGAGCGGGGTGTACCCCGGGGGCACGACGACCAGCGGCGGCAGCGGGAGCCCGAGCGCCCGCAGGAGCTTCTCCTCCTCGCCGGTCTGCACGACGACGCGAGACGCCTCCCGCACGACCGGGCCGGCGAGCCGCCGGTCGTAGAAGCCGCGGAGACGGTGGCGGAACCATCCGCCCTCGATCGACCAGATCGGGTGGAAGTGCGCCGTGAGAACGAACGGCGTCCCGCGGCGGCGCCGCCGCCGGCGCGCGACCGCGACCTGGTTCGTCCCGTAGGTGTGGACGTGGACCAGGTCCGGTCCGGCCGCATCGAGGGCCCGACCGAGACCGCGGAACACGGGGTAGTGGAGCTCCCCCGGCAGCGACCAGACGGGGAGGCGGTGGACCCGGCCCCACGGCCGCACCTCCGTGCGGGGGACCTCGGGCCCGAGCCGCTGCCAGGGGAACTCCCGATAGAGGTCGCTCGTGAAGACGTCCACCGCGTGCCCGCGCGCCGCGAGGCGGGGGGCGACCTCCGCGACGTGCCGCTCGACGCCGCCCGGACCCGGGGGGAACCGGGTCGAGACCTGGGCGACCTTCACGGGAGCGAAGGTAGCCGTCGCATTACTTGATGGACGCGACGGGCGGAACGTCAGGCGGCGGAGCGCACGGTCGCGAGCCGCTGCGCGTACTTCTTGTAGACCTCGGTCGCGCGCGCGACCGCCTCGACCTTCACGTACTCGTTCGCCTGGTGGGAGAGCTCCTCCTCGCCGGCGCCGAAGATGACGACCCGCGAGTTCACCTGCGTGTAGTGCACCGCCTCGGACGCGTGGACGAGCACCGCGCTCTCCGACTGCGCGACGTCGCGCAGGAGCTTCACGTGCTCCGCGTTCGGGTCGATCTGGACCGCCGGCATCGTCAGGATCCGGCGGAGCGTGAACGGGGTCTTGATCCGGCGCAGGTGCTCCTCGATCTCGTGGTAGAGCTGGTCCGGCGTGTACGGCGGCGGGAACCGGATGTCGACCTCCGCGGTACAGCGGTTCGGGACGACGTTGAGGCGCGTCCCGCCGTTGAAGGTGCCGATGTTCATCGTCACCGACCCGAGTTCGGGGTGGGCGATGCGTCCCTTGAACGACTCAAGCCCGCGGAGGATCCGCATCATCTTCGAGATCGCGTTCTCGCCCAGGTGCGGCATCGCCCCGTGCGCCGCCTTCCCGCGGGTCTCGATGCCCAGGTCGAGGACGCCCTTCTCGGCGTAGGCGACCCGGAGGCCGGTCGGCTCCCCGACGACCACCGCCTTCGCGCGACGCAAGGGGAGCGTCTTCGCGAGCGCGGTCGCGCCCTGCATCGACGTCTCCTCGTCCGTCGTGAACGCGAGGACGACCGGGATCTTCCGCGCGACCAGGTCCTGCGCCGCCTCGAGCATCGCGACGACGGTGCCCTTCATGTCGGCCGCGCCGCGGCCGTACATCCGGCCGGAGGCGAGCTGGCTCTGCGAGAAGCTCCAGTAGTCCCCGACCGGCGGCGTGTCGAGGTGGCCCGACAGGACGACCCCGCCCTGCCCGAACTCGGCGAGCAGCGCCGGGGACTGCGGGTCGCCGAAGAGCGTGTTGCGCATGTGGATGTGGTCGGTGAACGACTGGACGTAGTCGAGCACCTCCTGCTTGTCGGAGAACGGGTCGCTGGGGATCTTGATCAGCTCCGCCAGCATGTCGACCATCTGGCGCTTCATCGGACCCCTACCCCCCTCCGTTCGGCGCCAAATTGGACCAGAGAGCCGTCCCGTCCCGCAGGGGGCGGCGCGCTTTAATCGTTCGCCCCCGGACCGGCGGAACGATCAGCGTACCCGGGCGCGGGCCCGGCCCCGTCGCGGGGCACTGCCGCGCTCGGCGTGCCGACGGGTGCGGTCGAGCGCGGTCGCGAACCCGGTCGGAGAGCCGACGCTCCGCCACTCGCGGGCCCGGTCGAGGACGAGCGCCGCGACCCGCCCGCCGTCGTCGATCAGCTCCCGAATGCCGTCCGTGAGCTCGAGCTCGCGGGGGTGGGCGCGCCGGCGGTGGCGTTCGAGCGCCGGGAAGATCGCGGGCGAGAAGACGTAGACCGCGGTCGCCGCCCAGTGCGTCCGGGGGTGCTCCGGTTTCTCGACCATCCCCGTGACCCGAAGGCGGCGGTGACCCGCAAACCGTCCGTCCGGCCGGCCTTCGACGACCCCGTACCGGCGCGGGTCCTCCACGCGTCGCACGAGGAGCACGGCGTCCAACCCCTCCGCGTCCCGCAGCGCCGCCATCGCGCGGAGCACGCTCGGTCCCTCGGGCTCCATCAACACCGCGTCGCCGGCGTGGAGGTAGAACGGGGCGGCGCCGACGTGCGGCCGCGCCCGCAGGACGGCGTCGCCGAACCCCCGCATGGTCGGCTGGATCGCGAACGTGATCTCAAGCGCGCGCAGGGTTCGGTAGAGCCGGACCGTGTCGGTCAGCCGCTCGGCGTGGTGGCGGTGGCGGCGCACGAACGCCGGGTCGACCGAGAAGTAGTGGCGGACGAACTCGAGGTCGCGGGGCTGGACGACCAGGGTGAGGCGGTCCGCGCCGGCCCGGACGAGCGTCTCGACCACGAAGTGGGCGACCGACTTGAGGACGAGGTCGCCCTTCTCGCCGCGGTCGTAGAGCGGGAGGAACTCCTTGCGGAGCCCCCGGCTCCACGGGAGCATTCGGGTGCCTTCGCCGGCGAGGGTGACGACCGCCTCCATCGCGGCTACGCCGGACGGGGTTCGGAGGCGTCCGCGGGAGGAGGCGTGGCTTCGGGCACCGGCCCGGGGTCGGCGGCGCGCGCCGACGGTTCGCGCGCCGCGAGCAGGGGCCGGCTGTCGGGCCGCCGCCACTCGACGGTCGGCTGCACGACGTGCCGCTTCGCGACGAGGCGCTTGCGGAACCGGATCAGGTCCCCAAAGATCTGGCGGATGCCGTCCTCGAGGGACCGCATCGGCCGGTAGCCGAGCGCGGGCAGGTGCTCGTGGATCGGGTGGTAGTAGTGCTGCTCCGCCTCGACCCGCGGGTCGGGCGGGTGTTCGATCGTGGGATGGAGCCCGAACTCCTCGGCCACCTTCGCCGTCGTCTCGGCCAACTGGTTGACGGAGTACGCTTGGTCGAACTGGTTGAACACCCGGTACTGGCCCGGCTCCGCCGGGTGCTCGACCGCGAGGCGGAGCGACTGCATCGAGTCCTCGAGGGCGAGGAACCCCCGGCTCTGCCCGCCCTTCCCGTACGGAGTGATCGGGAGGCCGAGCACGGACTGCGCGATGAACCGGTTGAGCGCCGTCCCCCAGGTCTCGTCGAAATCGAACCGGGTGAGGAGCCGGTCGTCCGTCAGGTCCGGCGTCCGCGTCCCGTAGATGACGCCCTGCATCACGTCGGTCGTGCGGAGGCCCCAGATCCGGCTCGCGAAGTAGACGTCGCCCGAGTCGAACACCTTGCTCCAGTGGTACCACGAGCCGGCGGAGCGCGGGAACGGGAGCGTCGCCTTCCGTCCGCGGAACTCGACCTCGAAGAACCCCTCGGGGATGTCGACGTCCGGCGTCCCGTACTCGCCCATCGTGCCCATCTTGACGAGGTGGGCGTCGGGGGCGGCCTCCTTCATCGCGTAGAGGAGGTGGAGCGTGCCGGTCAGGTTCTCGACTTGGGTCGCGACCGCGTGGTGGACGTCGATCATCGAGTACGGCGCGCTCCGCTGCTCGGCGAGGTGGACGATCGCGTCCGGTTTCTCGCGGGCGAGCACGCCCCGCGTGAACTCGTAGTCGGAGAGGTCGCCCTTGTGGAATCCGATCGTCTTGCGCAGGATCTCGTGGACCGCCGCCTGGCGGCGGGGGAACGGCAGGATCGGGGTCGCCGACCAGCTCCCGACCTCGCGGACGCGCTTCCGCGTGACGAAGTTGTCGAGCCCGACCACGTCGTGCCCGCGGTTCAGGAGGTGGAGTGCGAGCGGCCAGCCCGAGTACCCGTCGATGCCCGTGATGAGGACCTTCATCGTCCGAACCGGCCGAGTCGATGCCGGCAGCCGACCAAAAACCTGACGCCCGGCGCCGGAACGGTCCGGGGCGTGCGGCCCCAAGTACCATAAGCCCGGGCCGCGTGATGACTCGCGGAGCTCGGGGCCGGATGCTGGAAGCGGGGACCGTGCGCATCGTCGACACCCGCGAGGAGTCGCTCAAGGGCGCGATGATGGTGGTCGGGTTCCCGACCCACGGCCTCGTCGGGTCGGTCGCGGCGTCGTACCTCGTCCACGCCCTCGACATGACGCTGGTCGCCTACATGATCAGCGAGGAGTTCCCGCCCACCGTCATCATGGAGGAGGGCGTGGTGAGCGCCCCCGTCCGGCTCTACGCGAGCAAGCTCGTCTGCGGGGTCGACCGCTCGTGCGACCAGCTCGTGGTCGCGATCGCCGACATCCAGCCTCCGGTCGCGATGCTGAACCAGCTCGGTCGGGTGCTCCTCGACTGGGCCGAGGCCCGCGGCATCCAGCTCGTGGTCGCGATCGAGGGCCAGCCGATCGAGTCGGACGTCCGCGGCGACGCCCGCGTGGTCGCGATGGCCAACCGCGCGGCGGCCCCGCTGCTCGAGAAGTACACCTTCCCCGCGGCGAACGGGGTCGTCACCGGGCTCGCGGGCGGCCTCCTCCTGGGCGCGATCGGCCGCACGATGCCGGTCCTCTGCCTCGTCGCCCAGGCGCACAAGGACTATCCCGACGCGCGGGCCGCGGCGAAGGTCATCGAGACGGTGAACCCGCTCGTGCCGCTGCTCGTGTTCGACACGAAGCCGCTCCGCGAGAAGGCGCGGCAGATCGAGGCCGAGGTCCGCAAGACGCTCCAGCAGACGCGCGAGTCGATGTCGAGCATGCGGGAGCGCGAGACCGAGGGGCCGGGTGAGATGTATCGCTGACACCGCGCCCGGGCCGAGCGGGCCCGTCCATCCGGCGTCCCGTCCGCCGGTCGCGCTGCGCGGCTTCCGGCCGAGCGACGTGCCGTTCGTCGCCGCGATCGTCGCGGACGCGCTGCACGAGCACTACGACCCGTCGCTCTACGGGTCGCTCTCGATGGAGTGGCCGGACGGGTTCCTGGTCGCGGCCGACCCGCACGACGTGCCGGTCGGGTTCCTCCTCGGCGTGAGCCAGGTGGAGCGGGAGGCCCGCGTGCTGATGTTCGCGGTCGACCGCCGCCATCGCACGCAGGGGGTCGGCGCGCTCCTGATGGACACGTTCCTCGACCGGTCCCGGGCGCGGGGGTTCCGCCGCGCGACCCTCGAGGTCCGCGTCTCGAACGCGACCGCGATCCGGTTCTACACGCGCTACCAGTACTCCGTGATCGACCTCCTGCGCGGCTACTATTCGGACGGCGAGAACGGCTACCAGATGGCGCGCGACCTCCCCTAGGCCGGTCGGCCGCTGCCGCTAAGACCCTCCGCTCCGCTCCCCGCCCCGATGCCCGCTTCCTGGCCCACCGCCGGCGACCTGATGACGGCGAAGCCCGTCACGCTCCCGCATGACGCGCCGATCTCCCGCGCCCTCGGCCTGATGCGGGACGGCGCGATCCACGAGATCCCGGTCCTCCGCGAGAAGCGCCTCGCCGGAATGATCACGTTCGAGTCGATCGCGCGCCGGGTGAGCCGGGCGCTCGCGACCAAGGTCGAACACCTCCTGATCGTCCCGCCACTGATCCTGCCGAGCGCGACCGTGCCCGAGGTGTCGGAGCAGCTGCTCGCGACCGGGCTGCGCGGCGGCCCCGTGGTCGGCCGGAAGGGGGAGCTCCTCGGCATCATCAGCCGGACCGACATCGTCCGCGCCTTCCCCGACCTCCCGATCCCCGGCAGCGCCCGGCTCCCCGTCGTCGAGGAGGTCGCCGGCCCGGCGACGCACTTCGTCCGCGAGGACGAACTGTGCCGCCACCTGGTCGCCCAGATCCGGCTCCTCGAGGAGCACCCGTTCCCGGTCGTCGACCGGAAGGGCCGACTGGTCGGCGCGGTCGGCGTGCGGGACTTGGGCGAGGTCCTCTGGCGCCCGGTAAAGGCGGGTCAGCGCGACCCCCCGGCCCGGCGCTCTGCCCTCGACGTCGAGGTCCGCTCGATCATGCACGCTCCGCCCGTGACCGTCCCGACGGGGACGTCGGTCGCGGAGGCCGCCCGGTTGATGAGCCAGGAGCACGTGTCGAGCGTGTTCGTCGTGGACGACCACCGCCCGACGCGCGTCCTCGCGCAGGCGGACCTCCTGGGCCTGATCGTCGGCCGGTCGCGGCCCGTCGGCGGCCGCGCGCGGGTCGAGGACGTCTACGTCGAGATCTCCGGGCTCCGCGGTTCCGCGGACCCCGCGCTCCTCGCGGAGATCGACCACCTGGTCGCCCGCGGGCTGCGCCGGATCGCGCGCCACGTCCGGCCCACCCTGTTGAGCCTCCACTTCGCGCCGCACGCGACCCACCGGACGAACGACCTCACGGTCGAGGCGCGCCTCCACACGGACGACGGGATCTACTACGCGTCGCACACGGGGTGGAACCTGCTCGCCGGGGTGTCGGGCCTTCTCGAGGAACTGACCGCGCAGGCGCGTCGGCAGCGCGAGGCGACCCGCCGCCAGGGCCGCCGCTCCCGCCGCTCCGCCGCGCCGGACGCGGAAGAGACGGTCGACGACGAGCTCGAGGCGAAGATCCGGCGCCTCGCCGACGAGGAGTGAACCCGAGCCCATGCTCCCCGGCGGGATGCGCAACCAGCGCCAGATGGAGCAGATGATGCGCCGCATGGGGATGTCGACCGAGGAGGTCCCCGGCGTCGAGGAGGTCGTCATCCGCACGAAGACGAAGGAGCACGTCTTCCGCGCGCCCGAAGTGACGATCCTGACCGTCCAGGGGACCCGCACCTACCAGGTCGTCGGGAACCCCGAAATCCGGGCCCGCGGCGCGGCGTCGACCCCGGCGGCCGGCGCGCCCGCCGCCGCGGCGGCGGTGCCGCCCCCGCCTTCGGGCCCGCCGGAGGAGGACGTCCGGCTCGTGATGGACCAGGCGAACGTCTCCCACGAGGAGGCCGTCGAGGCGCTCTTCCAGTCCCACGGCGAGCCGGCCGAGGCGATCCTGAAGCTCCTCAGCCGGGGCGCGCGGTGAGCCCCGAACCGGAACCGATCGCCCGCGAGTGCGTCGAGGGGTACCTCTTCGCGACGCCGCCGCTCGAGCTCCTGATCTTCCGCCGGCCGCCGAGTCGCGGTGAGGTCTGGGTCCCGGTCAGCGGGAAGGTCGACCCGGGCGACGCCGACTTCGAGGCCGCCGTCCGGCGGGAGGTCGCGGAGGAGACGGGGTGGGTCGCCCGCGCGCCTGCGATTTCGCTCAACTGGCACGTCGTGTTCCGCGCGGACTCGGGCGAACTCTGGCGCCTGCACGCCTACGCACTTCGGGTCGACCGAGGGTTCGAGCCGACCTTGTGCGCCGAGCACGAAGCGTGGGCGTGGGTGACCGTCGCGGAGGCGGAGCGCCGGTTTCACTTCCCGGACAATCGGGAGGCGCTCGCGCGCGTCGTGGCGCTCGTCGACCGCGGGGTGGGTTCAGAGCGGGGTCCGGTGCATCCGCTGCTCGATCCCGTCGCAGACGAGCGCGATCCCGGCGGATAGCCCGACGATCGCCGCGAGCGGGAAGAACACCATCCACCAGTATACCTGGCCCGTCAGGTACGGCATCCCCTCGCAGACGCCGATCGAGAGGAGGTTGCCGTACTCGGGGAAGTTGACGGTCGGTAGCGGCGAGTTCGGGACGAGGGTCGGGACGAGCCAGAACGGCGCGCCGGCAACGTAGGGGGGGTTGATGCAGTTCCACTCCCACGGAAACACCGTCAGGACGAAGAAGATCGGAACGAGGTCGAGCGGGATCCGGGCGAGCAACGGGTCGAGCGAGTTCGGGAGGAGGTGCCGCGCGTACACCCGGCGCGGCGGAGCGCCCGCGGCCCGCGCCGACTCGATGTACGGCTCGCGCGCGACGATCCGCGCCCGCTCCCGGACCGCGCGCGCCGTGGCGGGCCAGAGGAGCAGGCCGAACACCAGGACGAACGTCGCGAGGTTCACGCGGGCGGGCGCGAGGAACTCGAGCGCCGCGAACAGCCCGACCACGAGGATGAACGACGGGACGGCGGTCAACGAGTCCGTCACGAACACGACCGCCGCGTCGAACGCGCTCCCTTCGTACATCCCCGCGAACGTCCCGAGGAGGACCCCGAGCGCGACGTCGATCGCGAGGACTCCGGCGACGATCGCGACATCCCACGGCGTCGCCTTCCACAGGACGGTGAACAGCCCGACGCCGAACCCCGAGAGGACCCCGAACGGGTGGGCCCACGACGGGCCGTGCACCGGCGCGATCGGCGGCGGCGGGACCCACGCCGGGTTCGGCGTGAACCCGTTGATGCCCGCGCCGAAGTAGACGAGCGCACTGACCGCGCCCACCCCGTAGAGGGTGAGGAGCACGAGGCCGGCCCAGAGCTCGGCCCCCAGCGGGCGACGCCCCAGGCGCTCGCGGAGCGTCGGCCGGTCGGCCCGGGCGGGCTCGGTCGGGGGCGACGGTCCGTTCACCACGCGCGCGCCCCCCGGGGGTCGACCCAGAACGCGACCACGTCGACGAGAAACAGGGTGACGAGGACGAAGACCGCGACCAGCATCAGGAGCACCTCGACCGGTTCGAGACCGCCGAGGCCGCTCCCGGTCAGGATCAGGAAGACCAGCGAACCGATGCCGGCGTCCGCGAACAACACCTCGACCGTGAACTGGATCGCGAGGAACGTCGGGATCGCGAGCGCGAACGTCATCAGCATCGTCGGCCGCACGCGCGCGGCCGTGTGCTTCCAGAGGAGCACGCGCTCCGGAACGCCGCGGGCGCGCGCCCCGACGATGTGCCGTTCCTGGCTCGCCTGGACGACCACCGCGCGCGCAGGCCGGAGGAACACGGCGACGAAGACGAGCGAGATGACGAGCGCCTGGATCAACGTCTTGATGAGCGCGATCTCGGCGAACAGCCACGCGTGGTGGAGCGCGCCGTCGAGGACCGGCAGCCCGGTCGGGCGGGTGAACTCGTCGTTGATGACCCACGTCGGGATCGTGTGGTAGGTGTTCTGGATCCACGTCGGGCTCGGGAGGAGGCCGTTGTCGGGAAGGTCGTGGAACGTCCGGTAGAAGTCGAAGAAGATCGCCGATAAGATCAGCGTCCCGAAGACGAGCGGCGGGACGTACGCGAGCACGAGGCTGCCGAACCGGCCGGGGAGGTCGACGCCCGGACGGCGGCTCCAGCCGGAGACGAGGCTGATGGGGTAGGCGATCGCGGCGGCGAGGCCGAGCGCGATGGCGCCCAGCTCGACCGAGTTCGGAAGGCAGTAGAGGTAGAGCTGGAGCCAGGTGACGTGGGGGTACGACCCCTCCTGCGCGATCCCCCAGTTCCCGACGAGGAGGTTGCCGGCCCACTGGTAGAACGTGACGAAGAAGTTCCCGAAGCCCAACTGGGAGTGCTCGAACAGGTTCTCCGGGTACGCGATCACGAGGTAGAGCAGCACGAGGACGAACAGGAACTGGGCCGGCACCACGAGGGCGCGCCGCACCACGAAACGCGCGAACGGCGAGAGCCGGGGCGCCCGTCGCGCCGCCAGCGCCGACGGGGAACGCAGGCGCATCGGCGGCCGAGCCCGCTTCCCTATTTACGTCCCGAACGGGGGCCGGGTCCCGCCGCGCCGCCCTCAATCCTTTAGGCTCTGCCCCCGGTGGTTCCCACCGCATGCCGCCGGAATCCGCGTCGCCGACGACGAGCCCGGCGTACGTCTTCCGGGACGTCGGGCCGGAGCTGTTCGCGGCGCTTCAGCAGGCCCATCCGTCCCGTCTCGTCCTCCAGACCCCGGCGGGGCTGACGCGGAATGCGCACGAGCTCGCCGCGCGGCTGCGCGAAGAGGTCGGCGTGCCGGTGCTGCTCGCGAACCGGGCGTGCTTCGGAGCGTGCGACTTCCCGTCGGTTACCGAGTCGCCGCGGGCGGACGCGGTGGTCGTCCTCGGGCACGCCCCGATCCCGAACGTCGCGCTCCCCCGTCCGACGTACTTCGTGGAAATGCGCACGGACGCGGGAGACGTGGAACTGCTCGCGCGCACGGTCGAGTCCGCAGGGGTCCCCCGCCGCGTGGGGCTCGTCTTCAGCGTCCAGCACCTCGACCTCTTGGCGCCGCTCCGGGCGGCACTCGAACGGCGCGGCTTCACGGTCGAGGTCGGCTCGGGCGACCGCCGGCTCGCCTACGCGGGGCAGGCGCTCGGGTGCAACTACACTGGAGCCGAGGCCACGGTCGACCGGGTGGACGCGTTCGTGTTCGTGGGGACGGGCGATTTCCACCCGGTGGGGCTCGCGTTCGCCGTCGACCGGCCGGTCTGGAGCCTGGACCCGCTCCAGAACCGGATCGAGCCGCCGATCGACCGCGCCCGACGGGTCGCCCAGCGGCAGCTGACGGTCGCGACCGCCCGCGACGCGCAGCGCTGGGGGATCCTGGTCTCGACGTTCGCCGGCCAGAACCGGATGCCGACCGCGCTCGCCCTCCAGGAGCGCGCCCGCGCGCACGGTCGGTCCGCCGAACTGCTCGTTTTCGAGCGGCTGGACCCCCGCGACCTCGAGGGCCGGGACCTGGACGCCTACGTCAACACGGCCTGCCCCCGGATCGCGCTCGACGACGGGGCGAACTACGCGCGGCCGATTCTCACCCCGCCCGAGTTCCTGATGGCGCTCGGCGAGTTGCCGCTCGCGCCCTACCGGTTCGACACGTACCACTAGGCGTCGCAACCCGCAAGTGCCGCGCGCACGGTGTGGGGAGCGATGCGCGCGGGCCCGGTCGTGAGTGGCGCTCTCCTCGCCGCGGGCGTGGGGCTGGTCGCGGACGCGGTCGTCCGAGGGGGCGCCCGTGCCTCGCTCGTCGTGGTGATCCCGGTCGTGTCGGGAGGTTCGGCGGAGTTCCTGGTCGGGGTGCTCCTGCTCGTCGTCGGGTTCTTCTCCCTGCCGTTCACGCTGGGGACGCTCGCCGCTCCCGAACCGTCGTCCGGGACGGATCCGTCCCCGTCTCCGTGGAGCCATGGAGGCGTCGTCCTGATCGGACCGGTTCCGCTGTTCTTCGGTTCGTGGCGGAGTCTCAGCCGCCGCGCCCGCTGGGCGTGGGTCGCCGTCGGGGGCGCGGTCACCGTGGCGATCGTGGTCGCCGCGTTCCTCGCGGCGTAGGGGCGCCGGCGGCGCTCTCGAGGAACAGTCGGTGGAGGCGTCGGTCGGGGGAGAGCTCCGGGTGGAACGTCAGACCCCACACGGAGCCCTGGCGGATGCCGACCACCTGCTCCCCCCACCACGCGATCGGCCGCGCGGCCGCGCCGACCTCCAGGATCCGGGGCGCCCGGATGAACACTCCGGGGAACGGAGCCCCCGCAAGGCCCTCGACGCGGACCGCGGCCTCGAACGACTCCCGCTGGGCGCCGTAGTCGTTCCGTCGCACGGTCACGTCGAGGAATTCGAGGGTCGGCGGGTCGGTTCCCGAGGGCCCCGGCGCCAGCGCCCGGGCGAGGACAATCAACCCGGCGCAGGTCGCCAAGACCGGCAGGCCGGCGCGCAGTCGCTCGCCGAGCGGATGCCACAGCCCGTTCTGCTGGAGGAGGCGGACGATCGTGGTCGACTCGCCGCCCGGAAGGAACAGTGCCCCGACCTCCGCGAGGTCGCCCGGTCCCCGCACGGCGACGAGGTCGTGGGCGGGCACGACGTCGGCCAATGCCCGCAGGTGCTCCGGGACGTCCCCCTGGAGCGCGAGGACCCCGGCCCTCATCCGCCCCGGCGGACCTCTTCGAGGGCGGCCTTCGCGCGGTCGAACCGGATCTGGTGGTCCTTCAGGAGGATCGCGACCACCCGGTCGACCTCGTCCGGGCGCGCGCCGGCGCTCGCGGCCAGGTTGCGGGCGTGAAGCTCCATGTGGCCGCGCTGGATCCCTTCGGTCGCGAGCGCGCGGAGCGCCCCAAAGTTCTGCGCCAGCCCGACCGCCGCGAGGATCTCGGCGAGCTCGCGGGCGCTCTTCACCCCGAGGAGCTTGACGTTCGCCTTCGCCGTCGGGTGGACCGCGGTCGCGCCGCCGATCAGGCCGACCGCGATCGGCAGCTCGATCGTGCCGACCAGGTTGCCGTCCCGGTCCTTCTCGTAGGTGGTGAGCGGGCGGACGACGTGTCCGTCCTCCGCGCCGGTCCACGCGGCGTAGGTGTGCGCCCCGCTCTCGATCGCGCGGTAGTCGTTGCCGGTCGCGATCACGACGCTCGAGATCCCGTTCATGATCCCCTTGTTGTGGGTCGCGCAGCGGAACGGGTCCGCCGCGGCGAACGCGTAGGCGTCCAGGATCGCCTCCACCACTTCGGGGCCGGTCGCGGTCTCGGTCTTCAGGAGGTCGGCGCGGAACGTCGCGTGCGCCCGGGCGAGCCGGTGGATCGCGAGGTTCGAGATGATCCGAAGGACCACCCGACCCCCGGCGAGCCGGGCGAACTCGGGGCCGAGCGCCTCACACATCGTGTTGACCGCGTTCATCCCGCCCGCGTCGCGGGCGTCCACCAGGAGGTGGACGACCAGCATCGTGCCGCGGTCCGAGTCGACCAGGCGGACCTCGAGGTCCTTCGCGCCGCCGCCGAACTTGACGAGTACGGGGTCCTTCGCGTTCGCGGCGGCGAGGAGCGCCGCCTTCTGGTCGAGGATGCGGAGGCGCGCGGCCGTCGGGTCGTGGACGTCCAGGATCTGGACCTGGCCGATCATCACCGGGTCGGTCGTCTGCGCCGCGAAGCCGCCGGCCGCCCGGGCGACCTTCGCCGAGTTGGACGCCGCCGCGACGACGCTCGGCTCCTCGATCGCCATCGGGACGAGGACGTCCTTTCCGTTGACGCGGAAGTTGGTCGCGACGCCGAGCGGCAGCGGCATCACGCCGATCACGTTCTCGATCATCCGGTCGAGCATCGCCGGGTCGATGCCCGGCGGAAACTCGTACGCCTGGGCCTCCTCCTCGGTGAGGCCGGCCCACTCGCGGACGAACGCGCGTCGCTCCGCGATCGACCGGCGGTAGAAGCCCGGGACTTCGGACGAGCCGGTCATGCGGTCTCCTTCTCGGCCGCGTCCGGCGACGCCGCGGGCGCGGCCGAACGTGCGACCAGGACCTTCGCGGGCCGGAGGAGCCCGCCGAAGTATCGGTAGCCCTGTTGGACGACCTCGCCGACGGTGCCGGCGGGCGCCCCGTCGCTGGCCGGGACCTCCCCGACCGCCTCCGCCTCGCGGGCGTCGAACGACTGGCCGACGGTCGCCACCGGCTCGACCCCCTCCTGCTTCAGGAACTTGGCCCACTCGCGGTCGAGGAGTTCGAGGCCGCGTCGGACCGGCTGGTCCGCCGGCAGCTGCGCGATCGCGACGTGGGCGGACTGGAACCCCTCGAGGATCGGCAGGAGCTCGCGCAGGATCCCGCCGCGGGCCTGGCGCGAGACCGCCTCCCGGTCCCGCTCGGTGCGCCGACGGAAGTTCTCGAAGTCCGCGAGGAGGTACCGGAAGCGGCCTTCCCAATCCTCCGCGGGCGACGTCTCGGCCACCGCCGTCGGGGTGGGGGTTTCCGGCGCGCCGGCGTCGGGGTCGCTCGGGGACGTCGCGACGCCCGGTTCCGGTTTGGGGTCGTCCGGCATGTCCGCGGGCCCGCGACCGGGCGGCCAGTATTAGGGGTTGGCGCGGCCGAACGGGCGTTCGGAATCGGGCCCCGTACCCGCCTCCGCGGCCCGCCCGAAGGAGCGCGTCCGAGCCGTCGAAAATCGCGCTCCGGAGCGGTCCGCCGGCGGGTCGTTTTTCGTCCGCAGCCCAAGCGTTATAATGCGTTCCCGGCTCTGTATTTTACGCCGGTCACGACCGGCGATTTCCGATGGCGCAGCAGACGGTGGATGCCCCTGTGTACGACGCGAGTTCCATCCAGGTACTCGAGGGGCTGTCGGCCGTCCGCAAGCGGCCCGGAATGTACATCGGGTCGACCGACGCGCGCGGGTTGCATCAGCTCGCGACGGAGGTGATCGACAACTCGATCGACGAGGTGCTCGCCGGCGCCTGCACGCGGATCGAGGTGACGCTCTACGCCGACGGTTCGTGCGGCGTCCGCGACAACGGGCGCGGGATCCCGGTCGAGACCCACCCGAAGTACAACCGGCCCACCCTCGAGATCGTCATGACGGTCCTCCACGCCGGCTCGAAGTTCGACCGGAACACCTACAAGGTGTCGGGCGGGCTGCACGGCGTCGGCGTCCACGTCGTGAACGCCTTGTCCGAGTGGCTCGAGGTCCGAGTGCGTCGGGGCGGCCGCGAGTACTTCCAGCGGTACGAGAAGGGCGCGGTGCGCTCCGAGCTCCAGGAGGTCGGTCCGGCGGACTCGACCGGCACCGAGACCCGGTTCAAGCCCGATGGGACGATCATGGAGACGGTCGTCTTCGACAAGGAGACGATCGCGCGGCGGCTCAAGGAGCTCTCGTTCCTCAACCCGGGGGTCTCGATCGAGTTCAAGGACGAGCGCGACGCATCCAGCCAGACGTTCCACCACGCCGGCGGGATCGTCGAGTTCGTCGAGGACCTGAACGCCTCCTCGAACGTATTGTTCCGGCCCCCGATTTTCCTGCACGCGAAGCGCGACTCGACCGACATCGAGGTCGCGCTCCAGTACAACGACGGCTACAACGACACGACGCTCGCGTTCGTCAACAACATCAACACTGTGGACGGTGGGACCCACGTCATCGGCCTCCGCGCGGCGCTCACCCGCACGCTCAACGACTACGCGCGCCAGCGCGGGTTCCTGAAGGGGGACCGCGAAGCGCTGACCGGCGAAGACGTGCGCGAGGGGCTCGCCGCGGTCCTTTCGGTGAAGGTCCTCGAGCCGCAGTTCGAGGGCCAGACGAAGGCCCGCCTCGGCAACTCCGAGGTCAAGGGCCAGGTCGAGAGCGCGGTCAACGAGAAGCTCGCGGAGTACCTCGAGGAGCACCCCGCGGTCGCGCAGTCGCTGATCGTCAAGGCGGTTCAGGCGTCCCAGGCCCGGGAGGCCGCGCGGAAGGCCCGTGAGCTGACGCGCCGGAAGGGTCTCCTCGAGGGCGGCGGCCTGCCGGGAAAGCTTGCGGACTGCCATTCCCGGAACCCGGCGGAGTGCGAGCTGTTCATCGTCGAGGGCGACAGTGCGGGCGGCACCGCGAAGCAGGGCCGGGACCGTGAGTTCCAGGCCGTGCTCC
>JASHPZ010000027.1 GCA_030037815.1 Thermoplasmata archaeon
CCGTAGATCAGCCCCAGATCGACGATGTTCATCGGGATCTCGGGGTCGTAGATCTGCTTCAGGTTCTCGGTGATCAGTCGCTCGCGTTCGGCGTACGGGGCGCCGCCCGACTGTACGTTCGTGACGGCCGGCGCGGCCGACGCGGGGGCGCTCGGCGCGGAGTCGCTCATCGGCCGGAAAAGCGGCCCGGGCCCTATAAGCGCTCCGCGGGCCGACGTGGGCCGCCGACCGCGCGTCCCAACGGGTTTATCCTCAGCCCGAGTGAACGGCCGCGAGAGGCCATGCGCGACATCCACGCGGAACCGCCGTCGGGCGCTCGTTCCCCGCTGCGATCGGTGGGCCTGTCGGGGATCCGCAAACCGCTCGTGGTCGACCGCGGCGACCGGGCCCACACGCTCGCGGTGACGTTCCGCGTGTCGGTCGACCTGCCGGCGAGCCGCAAGGGGTCCGACCTGTCGCGGGACGCCGAGGTTCTGGCCGAAGTGGTCGATGCGACGGCGCTGCGGCCGGTGGGGAGCCTCGAGTCGGCCTGCTCGGCGATCGCGCGCGAGCTGCTCGCGCGCCACCCGTACGCCCGCGAGGCCGACGTCGAAGCGTCGGCGGAGTACTTCGTACGCCGCGGGGTCTCCCCCGACCGGCAGAGCTTCGAGGACTACACGTTGCTCGCGCGCGCCCGGGCCGAGCGCGGCGCGGGGGGTGGCGCGGTCTCCGTGCACCGGACGGTCGGGGCGGAGGCGGTGGGAATGACCGCGTGCCCGTGCGCGATGGAGACGTGCCGCGAGGCCCTCGCCGCCGAGTACCCCGCACTCCGGGACCCGGCGCTCGCCGGCCTCCCGATGATCACCCACAACCAGCGCAACCGCACGCGCGTCCTCGTCGACCTGCCCGACGGCCACGAGCTCGAGGTCGACCGGCTGATCCGCGCGATCGAAGAGGCCCAGTCGAGCCCGACGTTCGCGATCCTGAAGCGGGGGGACGAGGGGCGCGTCGTCCTGGACGCGCACCGGCGGCCGAAGTTCGTCGAGGACGTCGTCCGGGACCTCCTCCAGAGCCTGCCCGCCCATTTTCCCTCCCTCCCCGACGCGACCGCGGTCGACACGTCGACCGTGAGCGAGGAGTCGATCCACAAGTACAACGTAGAGGCGTCGCACCGGACGACGTTCGCCGAGCTGCGTCGCCCGCCGGCGCCCTAGGACGACCCGGCGATGCGCTACTCCCTGGACGCGCTGCGACGCCGCCCGGGCCGGTCGGCCCTGACGGTGCTCGGCCTCGGCATGGCCGTCGGGCTCGTGGTGCTGTTGCTCGCCCTCTCGGCGGGCGTCCAGTCCAGCGCCGCGACGCTCGCGGACGCGAGCGGGGTCGACCTGATCGCCGCCAGCGCGAACACGACGCTCCTCGGCGGCTCGTTCCCTCCGGTATCCGACGCGCACGCGCTCGCCACCCAGATCCCCGCGGCCGACTCGAACGTCGAGACCGCGAGCCCGTGGTTGACGGGGGAGGTGCTGTTCGGCAACGCGAGCCTCTGGGCGGCGGCGAACCAGAGCGCGGTGCCCGGCGGGTGGGCCCCGAGCTCCTCCGGGGTCGTCGGGTGGATCCCCACGGACAACTCCGGCATCCAGGTACCGTCGATCTACAACGGCACCGGCCTCACCGAGCCGGGGGACCCGCACTTCGCGAACGGCACGTACGACGGGCCGTTCACGCACCAGATCGTGCTCGACCAGGGCCTCGCCGTGGCGCTCGGCCTCTCGGTCGGCAGCCGAGTGTGGGCGAGCCCCGCGGCCCCGGCCTCCAGCGCGCAGCTCGAAGGCTGGTATGCGAACGCGACCCCCTTCGTGGTCGTCGGGATCTCGGGACCGTTCTGGCTGCTCCCGTCGGCGTTCCTCGCGTTCGGGTACCTCTCCGAGATCCAGTCGGTACTCGGCGGCGCGACGGCGTCGACCGACTACGCATCGCTCGTCCTGATCCACCTGACCGACCCCACCCAGGCGTCGACCGACCAGGTCCGCATCGAGAGTGCGTTCCCCCATCTCACGCTGTTCACGCTCGCCGACATCCTGGGCGCCATCCAGCACGTGGTGGACCTCTACCGGACGTTCGGCGTCCTGATCGGGGCGATCGGGATCGTCGTCGCGGCCCTCTTCACGACCACCATCCTCCTGATGTCGGTGGACGACCGGAGCCGCGAACTCGCCCTGCTGCGCGCCGTGGGCCACACCCGCGCGCGCGTCGGCGCGCTCGTCGTCGAGGAGGGGCTCCTCCTCGGGGCCTTCGGGCTCGCGCTCGGCCTTCCGCTCGCGTACGGCGGCGCGGTCGCGATCAACCACTTTCTTCTGAGCCAACTCCCCGGGCTGCCGACGTCGTTCTCGTTCGTCTCGTTCGAGCCGGCCGTGATCCTCGCAGGGGTGGGCCTCGTCGTCGCGGTCGGTCTCGCGGCGTCGATCGCGCCGGCCGCGCGCGCAATGCAGCTGCCGGTCGCGGAGGAGCTGCGGGCGCCATGAGGGGCTTCGGGACGTCGGGCCGGCTCCGCCACACCCGCTTGCAGGCGGTCCTCGCGGTCGCGGCGATGGGCGCCGCGGTCGCACTCCCCGTCGTGCTGGTGAGCGTCGGCGGCGGCGTCTACGACCACGAGATCGCGAGCATCCAGAACGCCGGCTACCAGATCGCGGTCAGCTCGGCCGGCAGCCACAGCATCACGGGAGCCCACGCCGACGTGGCGCGGTTCGGGGCGGTCGCGGGCGTGACGTACGTCTCCCCGGTCCTCTCGATCGCGGTCACGGCGTTCAACACCACCGGCGCCGCCACAGCCGTGCTCGCGGAGGGCGTCATCCCGGGCGAGTTCGAACCGACGCTCGGCTCGACCGAGTCGGGACTGTTCCCGAGCCCGCTCCCGCTCGGCGACCCGACGGACCGGATCCACTACGCGAACGGGACCTACTCCGGACCCGCCACGTACGACGTGCTCGTCTCCTCGCCGTTCGCCCAGGCGTACGACGTCCGTACGGGCGACGCGCTCGCCCTCGGACTGACGGCGAACGCGTCGTCGGCGGTGCGGTACAACGTCACCGGGACGTTCGGCGTTCCTCCCTCCATCATCGGTCCGATCGGCGCGTTCGCGATCGTGCTGCCCCTCTCGGACCTCCAGGTGATGACCGGGTACGCGAACGGCACGGGCACGATCGTCCCCGACGCGGTCGACACGATCCAGATCGTCGTCACCGGCCACGTCGCGACCGACCCGAGCGCGCTCGAGTCCGTGCGCGCCCAGATCCAGACGCTCGTCCCGTACTACGGCGTCAGCTCGCTCGGCCAGGAGGCCGCGCAGCTCCAGGCGGCCGACTCGGTGCTGACCGGGTTCGACCTCGCCCTCTCGTCCGTCGGGATCGCCATCGGGCTGCTGTTCCTCGCCCTCGTCCTCTTCCGCCGGGTCGAGTCCGACCGCCGGGCGATCGGGATCCGCCGCGCGATCGGGCTGCCGGCCCGGTCGATCGCGGCCGGCATCGTCGGCGACGGTCTCGTCCTCGCGGCCGGCGGCGCGGCGGTCGGACTGTTCGGGGGGTTCCTTCTCGTGACGTTCCTCGCGCACTTCGCGTCGTCCACCGTCCAGGAGGCGGCGCAGCTCGCCGTCTTCGACCCGAGGATGCTCGCCGAGCTCGCGGCGGCCGTCCTCGCGCTCTCGGTGGTCGCGAGCCTCGCCGCGACGCGCTCCGCCCTGCGGCTCGACCTCTCGGAGGCGCTCCGGTGAGGCCCGCGGCGCCCGCGACCATCGCGCTCGAGGGCGTGACGCGGACGTACGGCCACGGCGCGGACGAGGTCCCAGCGCTCCGCGGAGTCGACCTGACGATTGCCCCGGGGGAGTTCGTCTCCGTGGAGGGCCCGAGCGGCTGCGGGAAAACGACGCTGCTCAACCTCCTCGGGCTCTTGGACGCGCCGACGACCGGCGTCCTCCGGTGGGGCGGGCGCCCGGTGGGGGACCGGTCCGACCGCGAGCGGACGCGCCTCCGTCTCGAGGGCGTCGGGTTCATCTTTCAGCGGTTCTACCTGCTCCCCACCTTGACCGCCCGCGAGAACGTGGAGCTGCCGATGCGCGCGCTCGGCGTCGGCCGCGCGGAGCGCGCGCGCCGCGCCTCGGGGCTCCTCGGCGAGGTCGGGCTCACCCGGCGCGAGCGGGCGTACCCGCACCAGCTCTCGGGAGGGGAGGAGCAGCGGGTCGCGGTCGCCCGGGCGCTCGCGAACGCGCCGGGGCTCCTCCTCGCCGACGAGCCGACCGGCGAGCTCGACTCGGGGAACACGCAGGCGATCCTCGACCTGTTGGTCCGCGTCCGGGCGGCCCGCTCGGCCACGCTCGTGCTCGTCACCCACAACCCCGAGGTCGCGGCCCGCGCGCGCCGGCACCTCGGGATGCTGGACGGGAAGATCGTCCGCGACGCGCGGGACGCGTAGGCGATGGCGCGGATCGCCATCCTGCTCAACGACCGGTGCCACCCGAAGGAGTGCCAGTGGGAGTGCCAGGCGTACTGCCCGCCGGTCCGAATGGGCCAGGAGTGCATCGTCGAGGGCCCCACGGGGAAGCCGGTCATCTCGGAGACGCTCTGCATCGGATGCGGCATCTGCGTCCACAAGTGCCCGTTCGACGCGATCAAGATCCTCAACACGCCCGAGGCCGACCCGAGCGAGATCGTCCATCGGTACGGGTACAACGGCTTCCGGATGTACCGCCTGCCGATCCCGCCGACGACCGGGATCACGGGGCTCCTCGGGCCCAACGGGACCGGGAAGTCGACGGCGCTCCGCCTCCTCGCCGGCACGCTCGTGCCGAACCTCGGGGAGTACGAGGCGACGCCCGACTGGTCCCGGGTGCTCGAGCACTACCGGGGGACCGCGCTCCACGCCCACTTCGAGCGCGTCGCGCGCGGCACGCTCCGCTCGGTGATGAAGCCCCAGTACGTCGACACGATCGCCGACGAGAGGTCGACCGCGCGCGAGTACGTCGCGGCGGGCGGGGGAGCGAACGCCGAGGCGACGCTCGAGGCGGTCGGCCTCGCGACGCGCGCGGACCGACCCTTGACCGAGCTCTCGGGCGGCGAGCTCCAGCTCGCCTCGATCGCCCGAACGCTCGCGACCGACGCCGACCTCTACCTGATCGACGAGCCGTCGAGCTACCTCGACATCGTCCACCGG
>JASHPZ010000028.1 GCA_030037815.1 Thermoplasmata archaeon
GGTCGAGCCGGATCCGCTCGCGGCTTGCAGGGCGACGTACCCGCCGGCGCCGACGACGACGATGACGACCACGAGGATCACCGGCGCAAGCACCATCGAGGCGCCCCTGCGATCGCTCCGTCTCCGCGCCCCCGGTTGCTCTTCCCGTGCCATCGTCTCACGATTCCCGTTGCCGAGGAATCCGTGGCGAGCACGTCGAAGGCGGGAATTTAAGCGGCGAGTCCGGCGCCGTTTGCGTGGCCCCCGCATCAGAGTCGCGTGCCGGCGCTCGCGTTCGCGACCCACCGATCATGTCTGGCGCCGACAAGCCGCGCCGCGTGCGACCCCCTCGCAGTGGAACCGCGAAGCCTAAAAGTGGCCCCCGAGTCCTCAAGTGCGAAGAGCGAACGGGACGGAGGGCATGGCCGAGAGCGAGCGCTACGAACGGGTCCCGATCCGCGAGGAGACCCGGGAACAGCGGATCGAAAAATTCGCGCTCATTGACGAGCCGTACACGCTGGAAGAGGCGGTGCTCGAAGGTCAGCGATGCCTGCAATGCGCGATGCCCTACTGCATTCAGGGGTGCCCGATCACCCAGGACGCCCGCGGCTACAACATCCTGGTCGGCGAGCGGGACTTCGACGGGGCGGCCCGGCTGGTGCTGCGCGAGAACCCGCTCGCCACCGTGCTCTGCAAGACGTGCTACCACTTCTGCGAGGACGACTGCATCATGGCGGGGAAGGGCGTGCCGATCGCCATCCGCCAGTTGAAGCGCGCGGCGCTCGAGTACGGCGACTCGGAGCTCCTCTACGTCCCGTCGAAACGCAAGGAGGAGCGGGTGGCGGTCATCGGCGCGGGCCCGGCGGGCCTGATGGCGGCGTGGGACCTCGCCGTCCGCGGCCACCCCGTGACGATCTTCGAGGTCCAGCCGATCCTCGGGGGCCAAGTCAACACGATCCCGCGATACCACCTCGAGGCGGACGACCTGAACACCGACCTCGCGCGGTGGAAGAATCTCGACATCACGTTCGTCGTCGACAAGAAGGCCGGCGTCGACTTCACCCCGAAGAGCCTCCTCGCCGAGGGGTACGAAGCGGTCCTCGTCACGATCGGGGCGTCCAAGGCCCGCGAGCTCGGGATCCCGGGCGAACACCTGCCGGGCGTCTACCACGCGCTCCCGTTCCTGCTCGGGATGAACACCGGTCAGGCGGGACTGTTCGGACGCACCGGCCGCCGGGTGATCGTCATCGGCGCCGGGGACGTCGCGCTGGATGCCGCCCGTTCCTCCCGCCGGCTGACCGAGGGCGGCGAGGTCCAGCTCGTCTACCGGCGCGGACCCGAGGACATGAAGGCCACCGAGGAGGAGAAGTCCGGCGGCGAGATCGAAGGCGTCGAGTTCGTCTTCTACCGCGCCCCGAAAGCGATTCTCGGCCAGGACCGGGTCACCGGTCTCGTGGTGGAGCGCACCGAGCACGGCCCGCCCGACGCGAAGGGACGCCGCCCGCTCGTCACGGTCCCGAACTCGGAGGAGACGATCCCGTGCGACATGATCATCGTCGCCGTCGGCGAGGTCGCCGACGTGGCCGACTTCGGGTCCGACTACGACTTCAAGTTCGCCTCGATGGGCTGGCCCGAGGGGAAGAAGGACGACTGGATGACCGGCGTCGAGGGTGTGTTCGCCACCGGCGGTCGTTCGGTGGTCCACGCGATGGGCGCCGGCGAGAAGGCCGCCGCGGCGATCGACATCTACCTCGCGAAGAAGCACGGCCGCTCGCCGGAACCACGACCCGACCCGTTCGGCGGCCCGGCCCCGCCGCCCAAGGTCCCGCCGGGCTATGGCGGCGCGACCTGGACTCCGTAGCCGGTCCACGCACCGTCGTGCAGAACAATCATCGAGCGTAGCTCGGATCGGTCTGCGTTCGATCGGCCGGCGCGGAGCTCCCGCTACTTCGGGGAGGGCCCGGTCGGTGTTTCGCACCCTCTCCGAAGCCTTGACTCTCCGCGGGACGTAGGGACGCGAGCCGTTCGAGATGCCGCTCGAGAGCCGCCCGCTTTCCCCCGAGACGTGGCCGGCGTTCGCACGCCTCGTCGAGAAGCATCATGGAATCTTTGGTGGGTGCTGGTGCATCTCCTTCCATCTCCATGAGGGCGAGGGCAAGCGGGGCGCGGCCGCATACCGCGCGATGAAGGAGGACCTGGTGCGCCGGGACCGCGCGCACGCGGCGATGATCTTCGACGGCGAGGAGGCGGTCGGGTGGTGCCAGTTCGGCCGGACCGACGAGTTGCCCAACATCAAGAGCCGCAAGGCGTACGAGGAACACCTCGGGAGACTGCCGGACTGGCGGATCACGTGCTTCTTCATCGACCGGGACCGCCGCCACGAAGGGATCGCGAATCGGGCGCTCGACGAGGCGCTCCGTGAGATCGGACGGCAGGGCGGCGGCACGGTGGAAGCCTACCCCGAAACGGTCGCCGGCCGCAAAGTCTCGGGTTCGTTCCTCTGGAGCGGAACGACGGCGATGTTCGAGCGACGCGGGTTTCGACGGGACCGTCCGATCGGGATGCATCGCTGGGTCGTGGTGCGGCGGATTTCTGCCGGGCCGCCGCGACCGAAGGGAGGCCGAGCCGCTCGAGCCGCACGCCCCCCGAGACCTCTCTCGAGGAGCCGAACCACAGCACGGCGAGCCCCCGAGTAAGTCGACGCGCGGCCACGTCACCGGGTCGCGTGACGGTGTAGACCGTTCGGATCGAGCCCTAGATTGCCCACACGCGGGTCGGCACCGACGGTCTACAGGTGCTTCGGTGGAGGAAGCGGAGCGTTGCACTTGCGGCAATACGCCGCGGCGTTCGGGTTCTCCGTGCCGCAGCTGGCGCAAATCTTGACCGGAGTGTCCGCCTCGCTCGTCGGCGCGGCGTCCGTGGCTGCGGCCGGCGGCGGAGGGGGCGGGGGGGGCGGTGGCGGCGCCGCGGCGAGGGTCCCCGGAATGACCAGGTTGGGAATGTCCCGCCACGAATGCACACGACGGTGCACGCCGAGCGTGGTCAGGCCGCTGTAGAGGAGGTAGAGTCCGCCCAAGAGGAGGATCACGCCGAGGATGAACCCGGCCGACGTGAGCAGGAGGAACGGTCCGGTGACGACGAAGAAGAATCCCGCGATGGTTCGACCTTCTCCGGGCATGGTTTCGCGACCGGAATGCGTCGCTCCCGGGTCATGAACCTGCCGTGCGGACGGAACAGTGCCCCGACGGGAACGTCCGAGGTCGGACGCTCGGCCGCCTCACCGGCCCCTAAAGCCTCCCGAGGGTTGGCCGGACCGATGCTCCGCTACAGCGTTTCGATGTCCTTGGACGGATACGTTGCGGGACCGAACCAGGGCCCGAAACACCCGCTCGGCGTCCGCGGTGAGTTGCTGCACGCGTGGATGCGGGAGCTCGCCGCGTGGCGCAAGATGGCCGGGCTTCGGGGCGGGGTCACCAACGCAAGCACGAAGATCCTCACCGAGGACGACGGGCAGATCGGCGCCGTGATCATGGGCCGCAACATGTTCGGCGGCGGGCCCGGTCCGTGGCGTACTCCTCCGTGGAACGGGTGGTGGGGGGAGGACCCCCCGTTCCATCTTCCGGTGTTCGTGCTCACCCATCACCCGCGGAAGCCGCTCGAGTGCCAGGGCGGGACGACGTTCCACTTCGTCACCGGCGGGACCCGGGGCGCGTTACGTCGCGCGCAGACCGCCGCGCGGGGCCGGGACGTCGCGATCTCGGGAGGAGCGGGGACCGCGAAGCAGTTCCTGGCAGCGGGATTGGTGGACGAGATCTTGATCCACCTGGTCCCCGTCTACCTCGGTGCCGGGGTGCGCCTGTTCGACGACCCCCGGCTCGCCCGGGTCGCCCTCGAACAGCACCGCGTGGTGCCGGCTCCCGGCGTCACGCACCTCACCTTTCGGGTGCGTCGGCACGCGCGCGCTCGGACCTAGCGCCGGATCCCGGATTGATCGAGCTCGGTCCGCGGGGAGAGAATCGTCGGGGCGGGTCTCCCGCGGTTAGGCGACGAGCCGATCGATGCGCTCGTCGAGCCACGCCCGCACCGGGAGCGTGGAGCGACCTTGCCACAGGAGCACGTGCTCGATCCCCGACAGGTGCGCGACGCGGGCCAGGAGCTCGTCCATGTCGGCGGAGTTCCGCGCCATCACCGTGAACTCCACGTGCGCCGACTCGTCGGCCGGGTCGGTGGGGGTCGGGCCCCACGACCGCATCGAGTCCGGCCAGAGGGCGCGGACGCCCTCCTCGACCGCCGGCGCGGACGACGGTTCGTCGAGGAACACCACCAGCTCCGCGAGCGACTGGGAGAACCGGGCGTAGTCGAGGATCGGGTCGAACATCAGGGCCGCCTCGTCCAGGAGGGCGTCGAACCGTCGGGAGGTCGTCCGGACCGAGTGACCGACCGACGAGGCGAGGTCGGAGAGCCGGGCCTCGGGGTCCCGCCGCAGCGCCTGCACGAGGCGCCAGTCGGACCGCGACATCTTCCGAGTGCAGGGCGGAAAGTCGAACACCATCTCGGCGCCGACCGCCCGCACACCCTCGAGGTCGGTGAGCTGCCGGGCGCGCCGGTCGGCCTGCGCCCGGGACTCGACGAAGTAGGCGACCATCAGGAGGGTGTTGGAGGGGATCATCTGGATCACCCCGTCCATCGACCGGAGCTTCGCGATCGCGTTCGACTGCGCCACGGAATTCGGGAACTCGAGCACCCGGACCGCGAATCGTCCTCCGAGCAGGCCGGGGTGCGGGAGGACGTCGAACCCGAGGAAGAAGCCGTCCCGGCGCCACTCCGTGAGACGACGCCGGACCGTGGCCGGACTCACTCCGAGGCGGGCCGCGGTCGACTCCGGCGACCGCCGCGGGTCGAACCCGAGCGCGTTCCGCCGTTCGTCGTACTGCGCACAGAGGATCGCGAAGTCGAGGGAGCCCGACGAACGCCCGCCCCCGACGTGATACGAGCGGGCGCCGCTCGGGATCACGGCCGACGGCGGCGCGCTGCCGACTCGCGCCATGTTACCCCCCCGCCCCGGTCCGAGTCGGGATCCCCTCGGGATTGGGCGATGCGGCTCGGCGCACGCTCGCAGGTCCGGTTTCGGTCACGTCGCGCGTGGAATCGACCGATCGCCGCCGAATCCGTCCGATTCCGGTCCCTCCTCGCCGGCTAGACTTGAGCCCTTCATGGAGTTTTGGCCCGCCATGTCGCGGCGACGTGCGGACTCCTGGGCGAGCAAGGCAGCCGTGGTCTCTCTGGGGTTGATCCTGGGCCTTTCGACGTTGACGTTCGGGCTGGCGGTCGGCGGCGCGGCGGGTCGGCTGGCCGCCGCGGCGGCGCCCGCCAACCCCCGGACCGCGCTCGACGATCACGTGATCTTCCTCCACCACGCGCCCGCATCGAGCCAGCCGAGCCCCTACTGCAACTTCGGCAACCTCTCCGCCCCGTTCGAACTGGTCTGTTACTCTCCCGAGGACCTCAAGGTCGCGTACGACTACCCGTCGGACCTCACCGGCGCCGGCCAGACGGTGGTCATCGTCGATGCGTTCGGCTATCCTCGCGTCCAGGCGGACCTGAACACGTTCGACGCCCGCTTCTCGCTCCCCGCCACGCAGCTCCAGATCGTCTGCCAGGGCGGCAGCTGCCCGGTGTTCAACGTCTCGAACTCGGACATGATCGGCTGGTCGGAGGAGATCGCGGAGGACGTCCAGACCGTGCACTCGCTCGCCCCGGGCGCCCACATCGTGCTCTACGTCGCGCAGAACGACGACGACCTCACGATGGAGGAGGCGGTCCTCGCGGCGGTCCAGGAGTTCCCGCACAGCATCATCTCGCAGAGCTGGGGCGACCCCGAGCTCGACCTGCTCCAGGGCACGTGCTTCCTCGACACGAACACGCCGAACGGGGTCTGCAGCCCCGCCTACGTACAGGACGTGCTCCAGACCGGCGAGAAGGCGTACGAGCTCGCGGCCGCAGAGGGCACGACGGTGTTCGCGTCCGCGGGCGATTGGGGGGCCGACAACTCCGGCCTCTGCTACGCGTTCCCGAGCCCCTGCGGGTTCACCTCCGCGAACCCGATCTACCCGTCGTCCTCCCCGTGGGTGACGGCGGTCGGGGGCACCGAGGGGGACCCGTACTACGGGCTCAACACGGTCGCGAACTGCGGCACGACCCGCACGTGCAGCGTGGGGCTCGTCCAGTTCGAGAACACGCCCGCGTGCCAGCTGGGCAACTTCACGCCCAGCGCGAACGCGACGTGCGTGCCGGTCGGCTACGGCGGCGAGCAGGTGTGGAACGAGCCGGTCTTCGGCGCCGCGACGGGCGGAGCGCCGAGCCTGATCTTCTCGACCCCCGCCTACCAGTCTCGCCTCGGGCTGAGCGCGCGTACGACCCCGGACGTCGCCGCCGAAGCGGCCTTCTCGGGCGGGGAGTACAACTACTGGAGCGCGAACGTCTCCCAGGCGGGCTGGATGGTCTCGGTCGGCACGAGCTTCGGCTCGCCGATGTGGTCGACCATCGCCGCGCTCGCCGACCAGTACGCCGCCGAGCACCACCTGGGCCCGATCGGGTTCATCAACCCCGCCCTCTACCTCATCGGGGAGACGCCCTGGCTCTACCCGCTCGCGTTCCACGACATCACCGTCGGCAACAACACGATCGCCGGCAGCTCGGTGGGATTCAACGCGGGACGCGGGTGGGACGACGCCACCGGCTGGGGGACTCCGATCGTCGCCAACCTCGTGCCGATGCTCGCGATCCTCGGCTAGAGCGCGGGGAGAGCGCCCGCGCGCCACTTGGCGGCGCGCGGGCGGAACCCGGAGCGCGTTCGGAGAAGTCCCCCCGGCACCAAGCGACCCCCGGACCCGTCCGCCGGGGGGGTGTAAGTGAGCTTGCAGCGCGACGTCCGCGGTTCGCCGGCCCCTACCGGTCGGAGTTCTTCTCACCTACTGCGGGGTAGTTGGGCGTGTCGAGCCGAAAGGGCGCGTGTACGACGATTTAAGTATCGATTCCAATTTTGTAGTTTGTGGG
>JASHPZ010000029.1 GCA_030037815.1 Thermoplasmata archaeon
CCGGAGGGTCGGCGGCGGCCGCGACGCCGTCCGTCGCCTCGGCGGGGGACGGCGCGGTCGCGCCGGCCGGCACGGCGGACGGCGGCGGGACGCCCAGCTTCTGCTCGAGGAACTTCCGGATCTCCTCGGGCCGGCTGGACGCGATGCCGAAGTACTCGGCGAACCGGCGGGTGGTCGTGAGCTCGAGGGTAGAGCCTTTCGGCTCGGTGTGCACGAGGCCGATCCCGCGCAGGCGTTGGACCTCCTCGTAAGCGATGTCCCCGATCATCCGCACGAGCATGCTCTGGAGGATCGGCTGGTGGTAGGCGACCAGCGTGAGCGCCTTGACCGTGCGCGGCGCCATCTCGACCGGCGTCACGGCGTGGACGGTCCCGACGAACCGCTCCTGGAGCTGGAGCGCGTACCGGTCCCCGACCCGCCGGACCTCGAGGGCCGACTGGCGGTGGTCGTACGTCTGCTCGAGCGTGCGGACGGCCTTCTGGACCGACCGCCAGTCGTCGACGCCGAGCGCGTCGGCGAGCTCCTTCACGCTGAGCGGCTTTCCGGCGGCGAACAGGACGGCCTCGACCTGGAAGACCAGGTCGTCGAGCTTCGACGGCATCTTACTTCGCCTCCACGACCGGCACCCGCGCCTCGGCCGTGCGGACGAGCACGACCGGGGAGTCGCCGAGGGTCTCCTGGTGGAGTTCGATGGAGCGCTCGCGCGCGAGGAACAACACGGCAAGGAACACCGCGACCAGGCGGTCGCGGCCGGTGAGCGGGTTCCACAGTTCGAGGAATGGGAACTCCTCCCCCACGGGGTGCCGCGCGACGGCCTCCCAGGCATCCGCGAGGTCCCGCTCGGGGACGTCCCCGTGGACGAGCACCTCGGGAGGGGCCCGCTGCTCCTCGCGGAGCCGCTCGCGGAGCTCCTGGACGTGGATCGACCGGCGCGCGTCGGCCTCGGCCTCGCCGAATGCTCGGACGAGTTCGAGGAGCGAGACCGGCCGCGTCTCGGGGTGGCGGACCATCTCGAGGAGCGGCGGCGCTTCGGCGGAGCCGAGGACGACGGACGTGACGTCGGACGTCACCGGCGTCTCCGCAGACGGGAGCGGCCCGTCGTCCAACGTCCCGTCGAGCGGGGGGTCGAGCGCGCCCTCGGGCACCTCGGGCTCGGCCCGAAGCTTGAGGACGGCTTCCGACTGGAGGTAGAGGATGCTCCACGCCATGTAGACGAGCCGTCCCGCGATGGCGAAGTTGACCGCGCCGTCCGCCCGGACGCGTTCCCAGTACGACTGCGTGAACTTGACGAGGTCGATCTCCCACGGGTCGAACTCCTCCTCCATCACGAGCTCGAACAGCAGCGCGACCGCCTTGTCGAACGGGTCGGAGATGACGACGTGGACCCCCTCCTTCAGGTGCTCGACCAGGGCGAGGTACCGCTCGAGCAGGACCGACGTGTCCTCGCCTTCGCCGATCAGCGAGCGGTGGAAGACGAGGTAGCGCAGCACCTTCTCCGCGGCGTCCCGGGGGACGGCCGGTGGGGCCGCGAGGTCGGCCGCCTCGGTCGCCGAGATCGTCACCTCGCCTCCAGCGCCGGGGGCTCGGGGGCGCGGGCGTTCTCGCGGCTCTCGACATCGTGGATGTCGTCGAGGTGGATCCCGACCACGCGCGAGCAGCCGTCGCCGCGCATCGTCACGCCGAACAGATGGCTCGCGAACTTGAGCGTGACCTTCCGCAGCGAGATGACGATGAACTGGGCTCGCTCCGCGTTGCGTCGGAGCATCCGGCCGACGTACTCCGCGTTCATCCCGTCCAGCGACATGTCGACCTCGTCGAACACGTAGAGCGGGCTCGGGTCGTACCGCTGCATCGCGAAGATGAACGCGAGGCTGGCGAGCGACTTCTCCCCGCCCGACAGCTGCTCGAGCCGCGCGACGGTCTTGCCGACCGGCCGGGCCTTGATGAGGAGACCGCCCGCGAGCGGGTCGTCCGGGTTCTCGAGGGCGATCTCGCCCTCGCCGCCGGCGGACAGTTCGCCATAGATCGCACGATAGTGGTCGTTCACCTGGGCGACGACCTCGGAGACCTTCGCCCGCTTCTTCTTCTCGATCTCGCCGACCAGACCGAGCAGTTCGGTCTTCTCGGTCGCGAGGCGGGAGACCTCGGCGGAGAACTCGTCGGCCCGGCCCTTCTCCTGGTCGTACTCCTCGACCGCGCGCAGGTTCACGTCCCCCATCGCGCGCAGCTCTTCTTCGAGGGTCGCGATCTTCCGCTTGAGCTCCTCGACGGACATCGGCTGCTCGTCCGGCTCGGGGTCGGGGAACTGCTTCAGCGCCTCCTCGAGCTCCTGGGCCTTCGCCTCGGCCTGCGCGAGCCGCGTCTCCTCCTGCGTGAGGAGGCTCCGCCGCGTCTCGAGGTGCGCCGAAACCTTCGCGAGCTCTTCGGTGACGGTGAGGCGTTGCGCGTCCAGCGCGCGCTTCTGTTCGACCTGGGCCTGGGCGGCCGCGGTCTGTTTCGCCTCGACGGACTTGAGGGCTTGCAGCGCCTCGTCCGCCGCGTGGAGCAGCTTCTCGCTCGCCGCGATCTCCTTCTTGCGGGACGCCACTTCGGCGCGGGCGGCGTCGAGCTCGGTGGCGTGCGTCGTGAGGTTCGCCCTCAGGGCCGCGATCGACGCGCGCACCCCCTCGAGTTCGCCGTTGACGCGCACCCGCTCGTCCTGGGTCTTCTGGACCGCTTCCTGGAGGGCGCGCAGCCGACCGGAGAGCGCCTCGGGAAGTTGGGCGAGATATTGGTCTCGGAACTCCTGGGTCTCCTGCTTCAGCGCGGCGAGCTCGGTCGCGAGTTGCTGGACGGAGGCGGAGGCCTCCGACAGAGTCGCCCCGGCGGTCTTTTGCTCCTTCGCGAGGGCGGTGACTCGTTCCTTCGCAGCGCGGAGCCGTTCCCGGGCCCCGTCGATCTCGCGGGTGAGAACGTCCCGGTTCGATTGGTGAGCCTGGTCGCGGATCGAGCGGGTCGACAGCTCCTCGGCGACCGCCCGGATCCGCTCGGCGACCTTGGCGAGTTCCTGTTTCGCGGCGGTCTCCGCGCCGCTCTTCTCGCGGAGCTCGTCGCCGACGCGTTTCAGCTCGACCGCGCTGTCGGCCCCCCGTCCCTGGCGGGAGGGGTCCAGGTAACCGCCCGAGATCGCACCGGTCGCTTCGATCAGGTCGCCCGAGAGCGTGACCAGGCGGACCCCGCCCATCTGGGCACGGGCGCGCGCGAGGTCCTCCATGACGACCGTCTCACCGAACGCGTACCAGAACGCGGGGCGCAGCGACTCGTCGAATTTCACGAGGTCGATTGCGAACCCGGTCGCTCCGGGCGCCTTGGAGACGACCAGCGACTTCCCGTGCGGGCGACCCGGCAGCATCTTGTTGAGCGGAAGGAAGGTGGCGCGGCCGCGCTTCTCGTCGCGCAGCAGCCGAATGCACTGCTCGGCGACCTGGTCGGTCTCGACCACGAGCGCTTGGAACCGGTTCCCGCCGGCGACCGAGAGGGCGGTCGAGTACTTCGGGTCGAATTCGGCGAGTTCTTCGACGGTCCCCTTGATGCCGGGGATCTTGCCGAGGTTCCGCTGCGAGAGAAGAAAGTCGACGGCCGCGAGCTGGTTCGGTCGGGCACCGGACTCCGTCCGCGCCTTGAGGCGGGCGTCCAGGGCGAGGTACCGTCGGTTGAGCTCGTTGACCTCCTGGCCGAGTCGGTCCCCTTCGGCGGTGAGGGTCTTCTCCTTCGTCTTGAGTTGGAAGAGTTCCTTCTGGAGGTCCGCGGTCGCGGGGCCGGTCCCGCCCTTCCCGGGGGCCGCGTCCTTCACCCGAAGCTCGAGGTCCTTGACCTCGACCTCGCGTTCGCGCAGGTCGTCTTCGGCCTGTCCCTGCGCCCGTTCGGCGGAGTCGACGGCCGCCTTGGCCGCCTCCTCGCTCCGGATCGCCTCCTGCCACGACAGTTGCTTCTTCTCGAACGACTGCTCGAGTTCGGCCTGGTGCTTTCGGGCCGCGTCGAGCTTGTCACGCGAGCGTCCGGGCGCCGCCGCGACCGACTGAATCTCGGCCGAGTCCGCGTCGGCCTTCTTGGCGAGGGAAGCGACCTGCGCCGCGAGCTTCGTCTCCTGGGCACCGAGCGTCGTCGACTGTTTCTGGTCCGATGCGACGGTCTTCTCGAGTTCGGCGACCCGCTCGTCCAGCGTCTCCAGGCCCTCACGCAGGTGCTCGAGGGTCTGTCCTTGACGGGCGTACGCGAGGCGCTTTTCGTCGAGTTCCTGCCGGAACTTGGCCGCGGCGGCGCCGCCCGCGGCGGCGATCTCGCGGTCGAGTTGGTCGACCTGGGCGGTCAAGTCGGTCTGCCGCTGGCTCAGTCCGCCGCGCTGGGACTCGAACTTCTCGATCTCCGCGCGCGCCGCGTCCACCTGCTTGCGGCAAGTCACCAGCTCCTGCTCCGCGAGCCGGTGTCCGGCGCGTGCGAGCCGGGCTTCCGAACGACGCTTGTCGTCCTGGATCTGCTTGTATTGGATCGCCTGCAGCCGCTGCCCCTCGAGGGCCGTCAGCCGGCTCTTGATGTCGCCGAGAAGCGTCTGGATCCGGTCGAGGTTCGCGTCCAGGTCGGTCCGCTTGGTCGCGGCCCGGTCGAGCTCCTCGTCGTACTGGCTGATGCCGGCCAGCCGCTCGACGAGCCCCCGGCGCGGGACGGGTCCCATCGTGACGATCTTGTTGACGTCGCCCTGCTGGATCAGGTTGTAGCCGTCACCGGACAATCGGGCGTGGGAGAGCAGCGCGTCGATCTCCGTTTGGGTCGTCCGCTTGCCGTTGACGTAGAAGTACGAGTAGTAGCCGTCGGGGTCGCTCGGCGCGAGTTTCACATAGCGCGTGACCTCGACCTCGGCGGCCTCGACCGGGAGGAGCTTGTCCGAGTTCTCGAAGACGAGCGACACCTCGCACTCGGTGGCGGGTTTCTTGGCCGCGCCGCCGTTGAAGAAGAGGTGCGTCAGCCGCTCGGCGCGCAACGCCTTCGAACTGGTCGGCCCGAGGACGAACAGGATCGCGTCCGAGATGTTCGACTTCCCCATCCCGTTCGGGCCGGCGACGCCGGTGAATCCCGGCTGGAACGGGATTTCGGTCGCGCCGGCGAACGACTTGAAGTTCCGAACCTTGACGCGCTTCAGGAACATCGAACGACTCCTACCGACCGTCTCTTCCCCGCGTCCGTCGCCGACCGAGGCCCGTTTGTCGGACGTCTGTCAGCAGCGCGTCCCGAGCCGTGTCCGCCGTATATAACAGAATCGACGGAAAGGCAGACCGGCTGGACCGGGGGTCGTCGCACCGTCGAAGAGAGCCGACCTCCCCCTTACACCAGAAACGCCGCCACGAGTCCGATGGCGATGACCACGGTCCCCGGCAAGATTCGAGGGAGGCCGGCGAGCGCGTCGGGGAGTTCGCGCCGCGACCAGAACGCGAGCAGCACGCCGCCGACTGCGAACGCCCCGACGGCGACCGCCTGCGCGGCACCGAACGCGTGGGGGACCCCAAAACCGAGTGTTGGTGACGGGCCCGTGACCCCCGACGAGTTCTCCGGCGCCTGCCCCAGGCGGTCGAGGTGCACGACGACGATCGAGAGCGACGGCACGTCAAGGGTGGCGGGGGCGGCGACCGTCGAGGTGGAGATCGCCCCGCCGCTCGTCCATTCGCG
>JASHPZ010000030.1 GCA_030037815.1 Thermoplasmata archaeon
CCCGAGCGGCGCGAGCAGCGTCTCGGCCGCGTGGGCGAGGATCTCGAGGTAGGCGCCGACGTCGTACCGCTCGTCCCCCTCGAGGAGCTCCGCCGCCCGCACGCGGTCGCGGTAGGAGCGGCTCCGCCGGTCGAGGACGACGAACGCGACCACCTCGCCCGCGCCGCGCGTCCCCCCGGCCGCCGCGACCTGGCGGAGCGCGGCGACCGAGTCGGTGAACGTGACGAAGGCGTCCGGCGCCTGCCCGACCCGGTGGCGGATGAGGAGCTCCTCCCGCGGCCAGTCGCCCGCGCGGAGGCGCTCCGCGAACAGGTCGGCGCGGGCGAGCGCGCGCGGGAGGAGCGCGCGGACGCCGTCCGCGTCCCGCGCCCCGCGGAAGAGGCTCAGCACCTCCGCCTCGAACCGGCGGACGAGGCCGGTCGTGTCGTGGCGCCGGCCGCCGATGCCGCGGAGCTTGAACTCACCGTGCGTGTAGAGCCCGTAGTACCGGTTCGGGACGCCGAGGCCGTGCGTCACCGCCGGCAGGAAGACGACCCAGCGGTACCGCCCCTCGTAGCCGAGCGGGAGGTCGAACCGCCGGGTCATCGCGGCGGCGAACGCCTCGGGGTCGGGCGGGTGCGCGGGGTCGCGCGGGGCGAGCCAGAGCGAGTCGACGATCCCGTGGACGACCGCGTAGCCGGCCCGCTCCGCCTCGGGGAGGAGCGCCGCGAGGAGCTCGCGCGCGTAGGCGTTGATCGCCTCGTGGCACTCGATGCGGCCGAACCGCGCGTTCCGGTACCCCTGGTAGCCGAACGCGGTGACGAGGACCCACTTCAGCATCTTCACGCGGCGCTTCAGGCGCGCCGCCTCCTCGGGCGGCGTGTCGGGGCGCTTCAGCGCCGCCTTGTAGGCGAGGCGGCGCGCGAGGAGCGGCCCGAGCGTGCGGGGGATGAGGCCGAGCCGCCGCGTGCAGGAGCGGTAGCCGAGCCCGGGCGCGACCACCGGGCTCTCGGGGCAGCACCGGCAGTCGAGCGTCTCCGCGGAGAGGTTCTTCCGCACCATGATGTGCGGGTAGAGGCTCGCGAAGTCGAACTCGTCGATCCCGTCGAACACCCCGACCGGCGGGAGGAAGATCACGCCGCCGCGGTCGGCCCGGACCAGGTGGTCGGCGCCGCGGAACCGCTCGGGCCGGTTCTTCTTCCACGGGACGTGGGCGCCGAGCCGGAGCGCGGTCGCCATCTCCATCGCGGTGAAGCACGTCCCGGGGGACTGGCGGACGACCGTCTGGAGCGAGAGGCGGGAGAGCCGGGACGCGTCCACGAGCCCGGCGATCGACGCGTCGTCGAACAGGAACGAGTTCCCGCGGTCGACGTGGAACCGCCCGGGGACCGGGTAGCTCGCGTCCCGGTGGAGGACGCGGCCGTACGACTCGAACGACCCGGCGGGCCGGGTCGGCCGGAACCCGGTCGCCTCCCGCCCGAGGACGAAGGCGTCGCCGGTGAGCCCGACCGCGGCCGCGCGGCGGTAGAGCCACGGCAGGTCGAACGCGTCCCCGCCGTCCGTGAGGAGGAGGTCCGGGTCCGAGCGGGCGAGCTCCCCGACGAGCGCCCGCAAGAGTTCGGGCTCCGGCCCCTCGAGCGTGACGTCCCCCAGGCGGACCGCGCCGATCCGCCCGTCCGGCGGCGGGATGCGGCCGCGCTTCTCGCCGGCGATGTGCACCTCGAGCGGGGCGACCCGGAGCGGCGGCGTCGGGTAGTCGACCGTCTCGGCCGGCTCGGTCGCGCGGAGGTCGGTCCCGCGCCCCACCACCGGGGCGAACGGGAAGAGGCCGTGGGCGAAGTGGTAGAGCTGCGGCGCGGTCAGGTCGACGTCGAAGAGGCTGAACGTCGCGAACCCGCCGAGCGCGTCCACCGTCCGCGCCAGCGCGCGGCGGCCGCCGTTCCGCTCGGGCGTGACGCGGAGGACCGGCCGCGGCCGCCGGTCGAAGAGGGAGGGCCGGTCGCTCGCGAGCTCGACGGCGGCGACGTGCGGGCGCGCCGTGAGCTCCGCGCGGAGCGCGACCAGGTCCGCCCGCGGCCCCGCGACCAGGAACGGCGGGCGGAACTCGGTCGCGGTGCGGTGGACCCGGCCCGAGCGGCGGTCCTTCTGCCAGAGGACGACCGAGCGGCCGTCCGGGCTCTCGGTGATGTCGAGCAGCCAGCCGTCGGGCGTCGGGGCGGCCCCGTCCACGGGACTACCGGCGCGGCTTCGCCGGCGCCGGTTCGTCCGGGAGCCGGCGGGCGAGGTCGGTGAGGACGGAGAGGAGGATCGACTCGAGGAGGTCCGGGCTCCCGACGTACGTCGCCTGGGCGACGTAGCGGCGGGCGCCGGTCCGGATGCGGTCGAACGCGGCCCGCTCCTCGGGCGTCGTGAGGAGCCGCGCGAACGCGTCCCACCGCTTCATCCGCTCCTCGAGCGCCTGACGGTACGTCGGGGCGGTGCGTCCCACGCGATCACCTCCTCGGCGGCCGTCCGGTCGCCGTACTCCTCGATCCCCCGCTGGCCGGCGGGCCGCGGCACGAGGTGGAGCCGCGCGTCGTCCCGGAGCGTCCGCGCGCGGAGCGTCGCCGGGCCGCGCTCGAAGTAGACCAGGTCGGCCCACCGCGGGCCCTCCTCCGCGAGCCCGGTGAACCGCTCGAGGACGCCGGGGCCGAACGTGAGGAGGAGCGGCACCGGCACGTCGTGGAGGAGCGCGCGGAGCGTCCGCGCGACGTGCGCGAGGAGCGCCTCCCGCTCGTCGTCCGCGACCTCGCCGTCCAGAAAGAGCGTCGGGAGGTCGTGGCCGACCAGGAGCGTCGGCGGGTGCCGGCGGGCCTCCTGCGCCCACGCGTCCACGAGCGCGACCATCTGGTACGCCGTGAACGCCCGGGCGAGGCGGATCCGGTGGAGGGTCGCCTCCGCGTCCACGCCGAGCGAGCGGCCGAGCTCGCCGACGCGGTACGGGTGGAACCGGTTCGCTCCCTCGAGCAGCGAGAGGGTGCCGCGGGCACGCGCGCTGCCCGCGTAGAGGAGCTCCAGGATCGGCTCGACCGCGACGCGGGGGCCGGTCCAGACGGTCGCCTCGCCCGGCGCGAAGCGCCGGGCCAGCCACGGAAAGAGCGCGGGCTCGCTCGGGAGGAACGGCCGGGCCCGGCGGGGCCGCGCGGAGAGACGGAGCCGCGGGACCGGGCCCGCGGTCGTCTCCGATGGGAGCCGCGGACGGGTCGCCGGCTCGAACGGCTCCGTCTCCCCGGACGGAAGGGCCGGCTCGATCTCGAGCGCCTCCGCGGTCGAGGACATCGACCCCGTTCAGGGTCCGGGCCGCTCTAAAGCGGCGGCTCGGGAGAGTTTGAAACAGGGCCGGGAACGGGGCGTTCCCGGCCCTCGTTGGGTCCTCGGCGAGGCCGTGGCCCTGCGGGTCGTATCCACGACGCGCGGGAGATCCCGGACCACAGCTCACGCCCGGGAGTCCGTCGGGGCCCCTTCCTACGGCAGCGACAGCAGGGCGGTGATGCCCGTGTACTCCGGCAGTTGGCCCCGGGCACTGAAACTGTATCCCTGACCGGCGGGGTTGGCCGGACCCATATCGATGAATATCGTGTCGTTCGACGAGAGGCGAGTCGAGTACGTACTACCCACGATCGAGGGATAGGTGCCGAATGGCGAGCTCATCAATCCGGCCAATCCTGCCTCGCATGCGGCGACGTCCCCCGCCGCGTTGACGACGTAGAAGCCGCTCGCTTGGGCCACGTTCGTGCCCTGCGGGGTTGCGACATCGAAGAGAACGCCTCCCATCCGGACGAGCGAGGTTTCCACGGTGAGAGTATACCCCCAATCCCCCGCCGCGATGGCGCCGGCGAGCGTGGTCGTGTTCGCCCCGCACGACGACGTCGCTCCGCTGCCGGTGGTGTTGGTGGGCACCGGGTCCCCTACCGAGAAACTGAGAGCGATCGGCCACGAGTCTGTGAGGAGAATGGAAAGAACGCCGGTGTAGGAGCCGGGGGGAGCGGCGAGCGTCAGCCGCAGATTCTGACTGCTGCCGTTCTCGACGAGGAGCGGCGTGTTCGCTGCGACCAACAAGCCCCCGGTCACGGCGACGGCGGAGCCGATTTCGCAAGCGCTGGGTTCGGCGGGTCCTGGCGCGTACGCCAACGCGACGCTGACGTTGAACTCCTGCCCGGCGTTGAGACTCCGGCCCGAGATGTTGGTCTCGTTCCAGCAGGACGCTCCGAGGAACGAGATGCGGATGCCGGTGATGTCCACCGCATCCTTCGTCGAAGCAGGGGTGAACGCGCCGGCGGCGTACAGCGATCCCAGGACAATCAGGATAGCGACCACGAGACCCGTCACGAGTCCGAGCGCCGAGCGGGCGCGCGTGAGATCCGCCCGAGACCTGAGGGCGTTGTGAGGTGGTCCGTCCGGGGCGGACGGTGGGGTCGTCATGCCTCGCGGCCGGACCGGTCGGCGGCTCTTGTCGGTGTCGGACCGCGACGCGGCCGCCTGCAGATCCCGAACGTGCCGGCCCCGACCTCGGCGGGAACGACCGCGCTCGAAGCGACGGTCGCGTTGGAGGCCGGCGATCCTGGGGCGGGCGCCGCGGTCACGAAGGACTGCTCCATCGACGAGCTGAGGGCGACGAACCGGTACCGGATGCTCGGCACCGTCGAGCGCGAGGGTTCTGCCTCCGCCGAAACCGCGAGCCTGTCACGGCAGAGCATCGAGCCGGGAGCTGCCGGGGGGCGGGGGCAGCCCGAGCGTCTCGGCGAGCGTGAGGCCGTTCGTCGCCGCGTCGCCGCGGAAGTGGTTGTTGAAGAACCCGTAGACGACCTCGGCGCTCTCCGCGAGCGTCCGCACCCGTGGCACCCACGCCGCGATCTCCTCGGCGGAGTAGGTGTAGTCGTACCAGA
>JASHPZ010000031.1 GCA_030037815.1 Thermoplasmata archaeon
TCGGGCGGCACGCCCGGTCTGGTCGAACTCGACCCGAGCGGCGCCACGATCGGCTGGCGCGCCTACGCGATCGGCCGGAACCGCCGCGCCGTCGCGGACTTCCTCGAAGAGAAGACCCCGGACCGGCTCACGGAGGAGTCCGGGTTCAAGCTCGCCGTCCAGGCCGTCGCGGAAGGCTCGCCGACCCCGTTCCAGGCCGAAGCCCTCGACGTCGCGATCCTCGAGCCCGAGAAGGAGCTCCACCGCCTGCCGACCGCCGAGGTGGCGCGACGGGTCGCGGGGATGCCGTTCATCGGCGCACCGGACAAGAAGTCCAGCTCGCGGTGAGCGGGCCGGCCGCGATGGCGCGCGGACTGACCTTCTCGGTCGAGGACGCGCGGCAGATCCTCGCGTACGACCGCGCGGTGTTCGACCGGTTCGTCCACAAGGTCCGGCGGCTCCCGAAGCGGGAGGCGCACCGCGAGCGCGAGATCGGGCACCATTCCCTGTTCCGCACGCTCGTCCACGTCCTGAACGTCCACGAAGCGTGGCAGTACCTCGCGACCGGGCGCGCGCGCCAACTCGACCGCCTGTTCCAGGACCCGACGCGCCAGCCGAACGACTGGAAAGGGTTCGACGCGTACGCGACCCGGGTCTGGGCCGAGGTCGACCGCGGCGCCGCCGCGCTCACGCCGGCCGCCCTCGACCGGCGGGTCCGCGCGTGGTGGATGCCGGGCACCTACACGGTCCGGGACGCGCTCCTCCAGGTGACGCTCGAGGAGGCGCACCACCTGGGCGAGGTGATCGGCGCCCTCTGGCAGGACGACCGGGCCTCCCCGCCGATGACGTGGATCGAGGTCACCCGGGTGCCGACGACCCGCCGCCGGCGACGCGCCTAGGCCGGGCGGCCCGCAGTTCCTCGTCGAGCCGCATCCGCCGCCGCGTCCGGTGGTACGTCACCGCGAACCGGTGCGCCTCGTCCCGCACGGCGCGGAGGAGGAGCATCGGCGGCGCGTTCGGGTTCGGCCGCATCGGCTCCGCGCGGTCCGGCCGGTACACCTCCTCCTCCCGCTTCGCGAGGCCGATGGTCGGGATCCGTTCGTCCAGCCCGAGCTCCTTCAACGACTCGAGCGCGGCCGCGAGCTGGCCGGCTCCGCCGTCGATCAGGAGGAGGTCGGGGAGGACCTCGGCCTCCGCGAGCCGGCGCAGGAACCGCCGCCGGACCACCTCGGCGACGCTCGCGAAGTCGTTCGTCCCCTGGACGGTGCGGATCCGGTAGCGGCGGTACTCGGACTTCTTCGCGAGCCCCCGCTCGAACACGACCAGCGAGGCGACCCCCTGGTCGCCCTGGAAGATCGAGATGTCGACCCCCTCGATCCGGTTCGGGATCGTCGGCAATTCGAGCATCGTCTGGAGCGCGACCAGCACCTCCCGGGGCGCGGGACGCGCGACGACCTGGTCGACCGTCGCCCGCGCGAGCCGCTCCGCGAGCCGTCCCAGGGAGGCGAACCGGCCGGTCGGGCGGAACGTCACCTCGACCCCGCGGGGGGCGAACAGTTCGTCGAGGGTCGACTCGAGGCCGGCCGGTCGCGCCGCGGCGATGTAGACCCGTTCGGGGACCTCGAACCGGCCGCCGTAGTACTGGGTGAGGAACTGGCGGAGCACCTCCGCCGGTTCGGGGACGTCGTCCGCCGGGATCTGCACCAGGTGCGGCTCGGTGCCGCGCACCTCGCCGTCCTCGACCCGCACGAGCCCGACCGCGACCCGGAGCGTCGACGGGTCGTTCGGGTAGGCGAGCGCGAGGACGTCCGCGCGGCCCGCCCCCCGCCCGATCACGGCCTGACGCTCCCCCAGCGCGCCCAGCCCCTCCAGCGCGTCCCGGAGGAGCGCCGCCCGCTCGAACTCCTCCGACCGCGCGGCGTTCCGCATCTCCTCCTCGACCGTCCCGCGGACGAGGGCGACGCGGCCGCGGAGGACGTCCACCGCGCGGTCGACGCTCGCGCGGTACGCGTCGCGGTCGATCGCGCCGATGCACGGCGCGCTGCAGACCTTGAGGTGGTAGTACAGGCACGCCTCCTTCGGCAGGCGCACGCAGCGACGGAGCTGGAACAGGTCGCCCAGCAGCTTCTCGACGCCCCGCGCCTCGCGCGCGCTCGTGTACGGGCCGAACAGGAGGACGCCCGCCCGACGGCGGGGGCGTCGCACGAGCAGGATCCGCGGGTACTCCTCGCCGACGGTGACCGCGAGGTACGGGTAGCTCTTGTCGTCCTTCAAGAGGACGTTGTACGGCGGCTGGTACTGCTTGACCAGGCTCGCCTCGAGGAGCAACGCCTCGCGTTCGGAGGACGTCGGCACGAACTCGACGGACGCGCTCTGGGCGACGATCGTGCCGTCCTTCTCGACCTTCGCGCGCAGGTGGTCGAGGACGCGGCGACGGAGGCTGCGCGCCTTGCCGACGTAGACGACCTCGCCGAGCGGGGAGCGGAACAGGTAGACGCCGGGCGCGTCCGGCCCGGTCCGGAACCCCTCCGACGTGCGGGCCGCGAGCTCGCTCGCGGGGACGAACGCGGGGAGGGAGGGCGGCGGACCGTCCGTCATGCCCGCATCGGGCGCGGCACCGCGGGGCGGCCGGCCAGGATCGGCCGCAGGAACCGGCCGGTGTGCGACCCGGTCGCGCGCGCGACCACCTCGGGCGTGCCCTGGGCGACCACGTGGCCGCCGCCGTTCCCGCCCTCGGGCCCGAGGTCGATCAGCCAGTCCGCGCTCTTCAGGACGTCCAGGTTGTGCTCGATGACGACCACGGTGTTGCCGCCGGCGCGCAGGCGGAACAACACCTGGAGGAGCCGCTCGACGTCCGCGAAGTGGAGGCCGGTCGTCGGTTCGTCGAGCAGGTAGAGCGTCCGGCCGGTCGGCGGCTTCGCGAGCTCGAACGCGATCTTGATCCGCTGGGCTTCGCCGCCGGAGAGCGTGGTCGCGCTCTGCCCGAGCCGGACGTACCCGAGCCCGACGTCGGAGAGGAGGTGGAGCCGCGACTCGATCCGGCGGTGGTGCTGGAAGAACGCCAGCGCCTCGTCCACCGTCATCTCGAGGACGTCGGCGATCGTCTTCCCCTTGAACCGGACCTCGAGCGTCTCCGCGTTGAACCGCTTGCCGCGGCACTCCTCGCAGACGACGTAGACGTCCGGCAGGAAGTGCATCTCGTAGCGGAGGACCCCGTCGCCCTCGCACGCCTCGCACCGCCCGCCGGCGACGTTGAAGCTGAACCGCCCCGGCGCGAACCCGCGCGCCTTCGCGTCGGGAAGGCCCGCGAACAGTTCGCGGACCGGGGTCATGATGCCGGTGTACGTCGCGGGGTTCGAGCGCGGCGTGCGGCCGATCGGCGACTGGTCGATCAGGAGGACCCGGTCGATCTCGTCGATCCCCTCGATGTAGTCGTGCTTCCCCGGCGTGTCGCGGCCGAGCCCCAGGTGGCGGCGGACGGCGGTGTAGAGGATGTCGGAGAGGATCGTCGACTTGCCGCTCCCCGAGACGCCCGACAACGCGACGAACAGCCCGAGCGGGATCCGCACGTCCTCCCCCTGGAGGTTGTGCTCCCGCGGACCGTGGATCGTCAACCACCGGGCCGCGGGCGCGGCGCGCTGCATCGGGACCGGGATCTGGCGGCGGCCGGAGAGGAACTGGGCCGTCAGCGACCGCGGGGCGCCGGCGATCCGGTCCGGCGGGCCCCCGTAGAGGACTTCGCCGCCGTGCACGCCCGCGCCCGGGCCCAGGTCGACCAGCCAGTCCGAGGCGCGCATCGTCATCTCGTCGTGCTCGACCACGAGGAGGGTGTTGCCGAGGTCGCGGAGCGTCTTGAGGGTCGTGAGCAGCCGCTCGTGGTCGCGCGGATGGAGCCCGATGGACGGTTCGTCCAGGATGTAGAGCACGCCGACGAGCCCGGAGCCGATCTGGGTCGCGAGGGCGATCCGCTCGGCCTCCCCGCCCGAGAGCGTGCCCGACGCCCGGTCGAGCGTGATGTAGGTGAGCCCGACGTTCTCGAGGAACCCCAGGCGGGCCCGGATCTCCTTCACGACCTGCCCGACGATCTGCTCGTCCCGGTCGGAGAGCGCGAGGCCGCGGAACATCGCGGCCGTGTCGGCGACCGTCATCGCCGCGACGTCCGCGATCGAGCGACCCTCGACCGTCACGCCGAGGCTCGCCGGCTTGAGTCGTCGCCCGTGGCAGGAGCGGCACGGGACGAACGACATGAATCCCATGTAGTACTCCTTCGCGCTCTCGCTCTTGGTCGATTTCCAGCGGCGCTCGATGGCCGCGACCAGCCCCTCCTTCAGGAAGCCCCCCATCCACCAGTGCGCCGGTCCGCGCGCGGTGGCGCCGAGGCTCTTGTCGGAGCCGTACATCAGCGCCTTCCAGCCCTTCTCCGACAGTTCCCGCACGGGGCGCCGGATGTTGTAGCCGAAGGCGGCCCCGAACCGCTCCAGCGCGGCGAACTCCGGCGTGAGGCCCCAGCCGGCGATCGCCTTCGTGAGCGGCTTGTCCTTGTCCGGGACGATGCGGTCCGGGTCGGCGTGGAGCGTCGCGCCGATCCCGAGGCACTCGGTACACGCCCCCATCGGGTTGTTGAACGAGAACATCCGCGGCGTCAGTTCCTCGATCGAGAAGCCGCACTTCGGGCAGGCGCGCCGGCTCGAGAACGTCTCGCGCTTCCCGTCCGCGCGGCGGAGGATGAGGAGCCCGTCGCCCAGTTCCCGCGTGAGGGTGACCGATTCGGCGAGCCGCGCCGCCTCGCCCGGCGCGACGTCGAACGAATCGACGACGACCTCGATCGTGTGCTTCTTGTTCTTCTCGAGCCGGACCTCCGCGCCGGGGAGGCGGACCTCGACGCCGTCCAGGACGAACCGCCGGTAGCCGGCCTTGCGGAGGCGCTCGAGGACGTCCCGGTGCTCTCCCTTCTTCGCGCGCACGACCGGCGCGATCAGGTCGACCTTCTCGCCCTGCGCGCGGGCGGTCACGGCGTCGACGATCCGGTCGACCGACTGCGGCGCGATCTCCTCGCCGTCGTTCGGGCAGTGGGGCACGCCGATCCGCGCGAACTGGAGCCGGAGGAAGTCGTAGATCTCGGTGACCGTGCCGACCGTCGAGCGGGGGTTGCGGCTGCCGGCCCGCTGCTCGATCGCGATCGCCGGGGAGAGCCCCTCGATCGTGTCGACGTCGGGCTTGTCCATCTGCCCCAAAAACTGCCGCGCGTACGCGGAGAGGCTCTCGATGTACCGCCGCTGGCCCTCCGCGTAGAGCGTGTCGAACGCGAGGGACGACTTCCCGGAGCCGCTGACCCCGGTGATGACGATGAACTTCCCCCGCGGGAGGTCGAGCGAGACGTTCTTCAGGTTGTGCTGGCGCGCCCCGCGGATGCGGATCGAGTCGGACGGTTCGGGCATCGTCGCGTCCTCTACGCCGGCAAGAGGGCGTGGACCGTCTCGACCAGGCGGTCGAGGACGTGCGCCTGCACCCGGGCGCCGAGTTCCGCCGACGCCGGTCGGGTGTCGCCGATGACGCTCTCGGGCCAGTCCGACTCGGTCGGGGAACCCGGAACGAACGGGCTGTGCCGGTACTCCCCCACGGGCCGTTCGGGCCCGACCGCGGCCGGCGCGACCGCCATCACGCGCGACGTCTCGAGCAGCCCCGCGTGCCCGTCCGTCGGCGGAGACTCCGTCCCGCGGAGTTCGTAGACAAAGTCGTAGTCCGACAGGACGACGACCCGGGTGCGCGGGTGGTCCCGCATCGTGCGGTCGCCGGCCTCCCGCAGCGCGGCCATGTGGCCCCGCTCCGCGTGGCCCGAGAGGACGAGCAACCGCCGCACGCCCGAGCGCGCGAGCTCGCCGAGGACGCCCTGGACGTACGACTCGAGCTCATGGATCGACAGCGACACGGTCCCGGGGAATCGGCGCGCGCCCGGCGCCGAGCCGTACGCGACGGTCGGGGCGACCAGGCCGTCGACCCGCTCCGCGAGCGCCGTCGCGGTCGCCTCGGCCTGGAGCTGGTCGGCCCCGAGGGGCAGGTGCGGCCCGTGCGCTTCGAGCGCGCCGACCGGCACGATCACGAGGGGATTCGCGGCCAGCCGGCGCTCGAACGTGCGGGAGTCGACCTCGAGCAAGCGTCGCGCGGTAGGCACGGACCGTTCGACGGTCGTTCGATATTTAACGCGGGCGCGGAGGTGCGGAAACGGGGTCGCCCCGCCGAGGGGACCGCGTACGATTTGGGGCGCCGACGCGTCCGTTCCGGATTGGGCCGGCTCACGGCGCGCTGGGCGCGGGCCGGGGAGTCTCCGACGTCTCGGACTCCGTGCGGGCCTTCTTCCGGGCCGCCGGGGCGCGGCGCGGGGTCTTCGGCGCGCGCGACTTCTTCGGCGCCGCCGGTGCGGCCTCG
>JASHPZ010000032.1 GCA_030037815.1 Thermoplasmata archaeon
GGCGGCCCCCGCGCGCAGGGCCCGCAGCGCCCCCGCCGGCAGTCGGCCGGCGAGCGAGTACGTCCGCACCACCGCCCGCGCGTCGCGGAACGTGGTCCGGTCGGGAGTGGTGGGCCCCGACGCGATGTCCTCCGGGGGGTCGCCGACGACGTCCGAGATGGCAAGGGTCCCGAACCGTCGCGCGCGCAGGCGCTCGACCAGGCGCCCGCCCTTGACCTGCGAGAGATGGCGCCGGATCGTGTTCATCGCGCCGATCGGGGCGCCGGAGTCGAGGAGGACCGCGGTCGCGCGGGCCAGGTCCTCGGGGGTGACGGAGGGGATCGGCGCCTCGACCGAGGCGGACCCGCCGCCCGACACCAAGAACAGGACGACGTCCCGTGCGTCGGTGGCGCCCACGTACTCGAGCAACCGTGCGCCGGCGCGGAAGCTCCCGGGCCCGGGGACGGGGTGGTTCCCCTCGCACCGCTCGACGGGTCCCGCGGGGGGAGGGTACCCCGCGGGGTAGAGCGCCAGCCCTTTCGTCCGGGGGCCCAGGAGCCCGAGCGCCGCGTCGGCGAGGGCGCCGGCGGCCTTGCCGAGCGCGACGACATGGGCCGAGCCTCGGGGTCCGGGACGGAGCAGGCTCCCGCCGAGCCGGAACCCGCGGCCGACCGCCGTGACGTGGGTGCGCACGACGGTGCGCGGGTTCACGGCCCGGATCGCCGCGAGCGCGATCGCCCGCGCGTCAGAATCGGGGTGCATCTCCGCCCTCGAGCGTGAAGCCGGGTCGGGGAGCGAAGGTCGGGGGCGGGCCCCGGAACCGACGGGGGTCGACCGGCCGGAGCCGCTCCATTTCGGCCGTTCCCTGGTTTGAGGCGATCGCCGCCGCCAGTCGTTCGGCGGCGCCGCCGGCGCGCATCACCCCGAAGCCGTTGAACCCGGTGATCGTGTAGAGTCCCGTCGCCTCCGGTACCGGCCCGACCAAGGGATGACGGTCCGGCGTCGACCCGCAGACCCCGGCCCACGCCCGGACGAGCTCGGCGTCCGCCCAGCCGGGGAACCGGTCGGCGAACGTCGCCGCGAGGTGCTCCACGAACGCGTCGTCCCCTCCGGTGGGGAACCGGGTCGGGTCGACCTCGACGAGCTGGGTCCCGTCGCCCGCCAGGATGCGACCGGCCTCCTCGGGGCGGACGTAGACGTCCACGTCGAGGTCGTGGACCGACGGGAAATCTCCGCCGGACGGGCTCGAGGGGCGGAGGATCGCGGCCTGGGTCCGGTACGGCGCGAGCGGCACGGGGTGCCCGACCGACGCGAGGAGACGCTTCGACCAGGCGCCGGCCGCGACGACCGCCGTCGGCGCGATGACCCTCCGTGCGCCGCTCTCGAGCGCCCATCCCGTCTCCGTGCGCGCGAAGGAGCCGAGCGGTCGTCCGAGGAGGAACTCGGCGCCGGCGACGCGGGCGCTCTCCGCGTAGATCTCGCCGATCGCGCTCGGGGCCACGACCCCGTCGTTCGGGCACCAGTTGGCGCCGAGGAGGCCGTCGTATCGCCCCCACGGGACCTTGTGGGCGAGTTCTTCCGCGTCGAGCGGCGCGACCGGCACCCCCCACGCGCGCAACCGGTCCGCGGTGTCCGTCAGGACCCGGGCCGCCGCCGGGTCGCGCGTCCACCGCGCGAAGCCGTTGGCGCGGTAGGCGGCCGGATTCCACCGCGCGGCGAGCCGGGCGTACTCGGTCTTCGAGTATCGGGTGACCTCGACGTCCCACGGGTCCCACAGCTGCTCGGTGACGATGCCCGCCGCGCGGCCCGTCGCCCCGGCGCCCGGGGTCTCCGGGTCGAACACCGCGACCGGGCCGACGCCGCGCTCGCAGAGGTGGTGGGCGAGCGCGCACCCGGCGATGCCGGCCCCCAGGACGAGGACCTCGACGTGCTCCGCGGCCACCGCGCGGCCCGAGCGGCCGCCGGGTTAATACTGCGGCTTCGCGCGCGTGTACGCGTCCCGCAACGCCTGCGTGTCGACGTGCGTGTAGATCTGGGTCGTCGCCACCGAGGCGTGCCCGAGGAGCTTCTGGATGTACCGGATGTCGCAGCCGCGCGAAAGGAGGGCGGTCGCGAGCGTGTGCCGCAGCATGTGCGGGGTCACCCGTCGGGAGATCCCGGCCTCCTGGGCGGCTCGTCGCACGACCCGCTCGACCGTCACCGGTCCCACCGGGAACAACCGGGTCGAGCCCGTGTTCGCGAGCGAGCGGTCCGTCAGGTACCGGTCCAGCGCGGCGCGCGTCCGGTCCTCGAGCACGACCTCGCGGTCCTTGTCACCCTTGCCGCTGCGGACGTGGAGGACGTTCCGCTCGAACTCGAGGTCCTCGAGCATCAGGTGGCACAGTTCGCCGACGCGGAGCCCGCAGAACGCGAGGACGTGGACGATCGCGCTGTCGCGCGGGGAGTCGTGGACGACCTCGAGCAGGCGGTGCATCTCCTCCTCGTTGAGGTAGCGGGGGAGCCGCTCGGGCCGGCGCGGCGGCTCCAGTTGGTCGGCGGTCGAGAGGCCGAAGCTCCGGAACAGGCACGTCAGGCCGCGGACCGTGGTGTAGAGGGAGTTCTTCGAGTAGTGTCGCTGGAGGACGAGGTACTCCCGGAACGCCTCGAGGTCCCGCATGGTCGCCTCCTCGAGCGGCTTCTGCGAGAACGAGAGGTACGTCCGCGCGATGTGGCCGTACTGCTTCACCGTGCAGGGGCTGCGCTCCTGCGCCTGGAGCATCCGCTGGAACCGGTCGACCATGTCGGTCACGCTGAACGCCGATTCGACCGGAACTGGGCTCCCGAGCCCCCGCGTCTTTCGGCTCCCGGTCGGCGGGTGCGCGTACGGTGGGGTGGAGGCCATCGGGCGGTCGTTTTTCGGGGAACGCCTCTTAATCGTATGCGCGCAGTGGAACGGCGGCCGGCCCTTCGCTAAATAGCGACGGCCCGTTCGCCCGACCCGTGCGCTGTTCGGCCTGCGACGCCCCCGCGATCGTCGACCAACCGTACCGGGGACGGCACAGCTGCGCCGCCCACCTGACCGCCTCCGTCGACGAACGGTTCCGGCGGGCGATGCACCGCCAGCTCCCGCGGTTCTCGGGCGGGACGGTCGCCGTGGCGCTCTCGGGCGGGAAGGACTCCGCGGTCGCGCTCCGGCTCACCCACCGCTACTTTCAGCGGCGGCCGACCGTGCGGGTCGTCGCGATCAGCGTGGACGAAGGGATCGCCGGCTACCGGTCGGCCACGCTCGACGCCGCCCGGGCGTTGACCGCGTCGCTCGGCGTGCCGCACCGGGTCGTGCGGGCGGCCGAGGAGCTGGGCACGACCACCGACGCGCACGCGGTCTCGGACGCGGCCCCGCCGTGCTCGTACTGCGGCGTCTGGCGACGCCAGCTCCTCAACCGCGCGGCGCGCACCGAGGGCGCGGACGCGCTCGTGCTCGGTTTCAACCTGGATGACCTCGCCCAGACCGTGCTGATGAACCTCGTCCGCGGCGACCTCGACCGCGTGGCCCGGATGGCGCCGCACCGGGTGCGGCAGGCCGGCCTCGTGCCGCGGGTCGCGCCCCTCGCGGACGTACCCGAGCGGGAGGTGTACCTCTACGCCCGCGCGTCCGGGATCCCGTTCGACCACTCGGAGTGCCCGCACGCGGGACGGGCGCTCCGGAACCGGTTCCGGGAGATCGTCTGGGACCTCGAGGAGGCCCAACCGGGAACCCGGCAGTCGCTCCTGCGCACCCACGACCGTCTCGTCGACCTGATGCAGCAGGAAGGGGACGCGGGCGCCCCGCAACGCTGCCGCGCCTGCGGGGAGCCTGCGTCGAGCGACCTCTGCCGCGCGTGCGAGTACCTCCAGGTCGCTCCCAACCCGTCCCTCGCCCCGGAGGCGCCGTGAGCGACCCGACACCGCCGGGCGACCCGCGAGCCTCGGTACGCCGTCGCGTGTTCGTGGTCGGCGCCGGCATCATGGGGAGCGGGATCGCCGCGCAGTGCGCGCTCGCCGGGTATCCGGTCACCCTCGAGGACGTGTCGGAGGAGCTCGCCCGCAAGGGGCTCGCGAACGTCGGGCGCGCGTTCGACCACGCGGTCTCGCGCCAGAAGCTCGGGGCCGGAGACCGGGAGGCGGCGCTCGCCCGCATCGACGTCGCGATCGGGCTACGTCGGGCGGACTCCGCCGAGATCGTGGTCGAGGCCGCCCCGGAGAACCTCGACCTGAAACGCCGGCTGTTCCACGACCTCGAGGAGGCGGCCGCACCCGGCGCCATCCTGGCGTCCAACACGTCGTCGCTCCCGATCACGGCGATCGGACAGGAGTTGAAGGACCCCGGTCGGCTGGTCGGGTTGCATTTCTTCAACCCGGTGCTCCAGATGCCGCTCATCGAACTGATCCCGGGACACCGCACCCGACCCGACGTCGTCGCCTCCACGCGCGCGTTCGCGGAGAGCTTGGGGAAGACGGTCGTGACGAGCGCGGACACGCCCGGGTTCGTTACGACGCGCGCGCTCGCCGTCCTGCTGAACGAAGCCGCCTGGATGCTCTACGAGGGCGTCGCGACGCGGGACGACATCGACGCGGCGTACAAGCTCGGCTTCCACCATCCGATGGGGCCGTTCGAGCTCGCGGACCTGGTCGGCCTCGACACCGCGCTCGCGATCCTGGACGTGCTCTGGGACGGGTTCCGCGACAGCAAGTACCGCGCCTGTCCGCTCCTCCGCACGATGGTCTCCGCGAAGAAGCTCGGCCGGAAGACCGGTGAGGGGTTCTACCCCTACCCGGCGCGCCCATGAGCTTCGTCAACGACCTCGCGGACTTCGTCCTCCTGATCCTGGTCGCGCTCATCCCCGCGCTGCTCTACCTGAGCTGGATCCGTCGGGCCGAGCGGGTCGGCACCGAGTCTTGGGGGAGCCTCCTCGGCGCGTTCGCCTACGGCGCCCTGTTCGCGACGTTCGTCGCCGCGATTCTCGAGACGGTGATCGTCTCGGTCGGGACGTCCGTCAGCCAGAGCTACCCCGGGCCCGAGTTCGTCTTCCTGAACGGCAACTCCCCGGCGGGGGCGTTCTTCCTCGTCCTCGTGGTCGCCCCGTTCGTCGAGGAGGCGCTGAAGGGCGCCGGCGTCGCGACGCGCTCGAAACTCATCCGCCGGCTCGCCGACGGGCCGGTGCTCGGTTCCTCGGTCGGGCTCGGGTTCGGGTTCTTCGAGACGTTCCTCTACGGGCTCGGCGCGTGGGTCGTCGGCGGCCTCGCCGCGGGCATCGCGCTGATCGCGATCCGGTCGGTGTCGAGCGTCCTCCTCCACGGCAGCTCGACCGGGATGTTCGGCTACGGGTTCGCGCGCTCGAAGTTGAACGCGGGAGGTCCCGGGTCCGGGAGCTACTACCTCCTCGCGGTCGGCATGCACGCGAGCTTCAACTCCCTCGCGTCGCTCGCGGCGATCCTGCCGTTCCTCGGGATCGGCGGGGTCGCGGTCGACGCGGCCAGCCTGATCGCCCTCGCGGCCGCGATCGCGTTCGCGATCCTCGCGATCGAGCACGTCCGCGCGATCATCGAGTCGGCGGACTACCCCGCGTTGATCGGGTCGACGCGCTACCGGCCGGCCGCCGGGCGCCCCCCGTCGGGCCGCTAAGGCGGGGACGGCGGCGGCGGGTTCGATTCGGAGCGCCGGCGCCACGCCGACTCGCCGATGGAGCGGTAGACCGACTCCGCCTCGTCCGGCGGCGCGGCCTCGCCCGACTGCCCGACGTCGCGGATGCGGGCCTTCTTGAGGAGCCAGTAGTGGATCCGCCACGTCTTGCCGCGCGAGACGGTCGCGTCCTCCTCCTCGCTCGTGAGGAGGCCCTCCTCCTCGAGCTGGTAGAACCGGTCGCGGTCCTCGCTCGAGAGCTTGTTGTCGAGCACGGAGTCGTCGGCGCCGAAGTAGCCGAGCACCATCCGGGCCGTCGGCCGCGCGTCCTGCGCCGGCATCTTGCCGTGCGCGACCAGGGTGCGCTCGATCGCGCGGGTCAGCTCGGGCTCGGTGATCGACCCCATCGTCCTGACCTCGGCGGGGAGGGCCGCGGCGAGTAATTAGGGTGTCCGGCCCGAGATATCCGTCACGGTCAAGTGGGCGGCCCGGGTCGGCCGGCCGTGGCGACGCCGGTGACGTTCGACCCGTCGCCGGAGGCCCTCGCGGTCGCCCGGCGGGCGCTCGCGCGCGGGCTATGCGCCGAGTGCTTCGGCCGGCTGTTCGGCCGGATGGGCCACGGCCTGACGAACCCGGAGCGCGCGCAGCGGCTCGCCGCGGCGCTCTCCGAGCCGCTCCCCCCCGCCGCGTCCCCCTGTCCGGTGTGCGGCGGCGCGTTCGAACGGATCCCGGTCTGGGTCGACCGCGCGCGGCGCGCGACCGAGGGGTACGAGTGGCATCGGTTCACGTGCGGGTCCCGTTGGGACCCGGAGCGGCTCGCGGGCGAGGAGGCCGTGTGGAGCGAGGTCGGCACGGAGTGGGCCGAGAGCCTCCGTTCGGCGTTCAACCGGGAGTGGGGGAAGGCGGTCGAGGCGGCCACGGGGGCTTCCGGAGGCCCGGACCGGCCCGACGTCGTCCTCCTGGCCGACCTGCCGGTCGGGCGGGTCGAACTCACCGTGCAACCGCTCTACCTCCGAGGCCGGTACCGCAAGCTCGACCGCACCCTTCCCCAGACGCGATGGCCGTGCCGACGGTGCGGCGGTCGCGGGTGCACGACGTGCGGCGGCACCGGCAAGACGTACCCCACCAGCGTCGAGGAGCTCGTCGCGGCCCCGTTCGTGCGCGCGGCCCAGGCGGAAGGGACCCGGTTCCACGGGATGGGCCGCGAGGACATCGACGCGCGGATGCTCGGGCGGGGCCGCCCGTTCGTCCTCGAACTCCTCCGGCCGAAGGTGCGGACGATCGACCTCGCGCCCCCGCTCGACCCGGAGGCCCGCGACCGGGTGGAGGTGGACGGGCTCCGGTTCGCCGTCGCGGAGGAGGTGGTCGCCGTGAAGGAGGCGGCGCCCGAGAAGAGCTACCGCGTCGGCGTCCTCGGCGACGTCCCGGTGGGAAAGGTTAATGAGGCCCTCGACCTCGCGCTCGCCCGAGCGATCGCCCAGCGCACACCGACGCGGGTCGCCCACCGTCGGTCCGACCGCGTTCGTACGCGTCGGATCGTCGCGGCGCGACTGGTGGAGGCCGTGGACGGGCGGTTCACGCTCGACCTGAGGACCGAGGCGGGAACCTACGTCAAGGAGTGGGTGGAAGGAGATGGAGGACGCACCGACCCGAGTCTCGCCGCGATGGTCGGCGTCCCCTTGAAGATCGAGTTCCTCGACGTCCTCGAGATCCACGATTCGGAGGAGTAGATGGTCAAGAGCTCGAAGGGGTTCCGCTCGCGCTCCCGCGGGACGTTCACGAAGGAGGTCCGCGAGCGCGGGCTCCCACCGGTGACCCGGTTCCTGCGCGAGTTCGAGATCGGCGAGAAGGTGATCGTCCGCCTCGAGCCGTCCGACCCGCACGGCCAGCCGCACCCGCGCTATCAGGGGCGGACGTGCACGGTCATCGCCCGCAGCGGGCGGGCGTACCGCATCGAGTTCCTGGACGGCGGCAAGCGCAAGGAGCTGGTCGCGACCCCGATCCACCTCGTCCCCGCGGGCGGAGGTCGGCGCGATGCCTGACCCGGTACCGCTCTCCCGCGTGAAGGACCTCCTCGCCGAGGAGGCGACCCGCCGGACGCTGCCGCGCGAGGCGGCGCTGGCGCTCCAGCACGCCGAGCTGTTCGCCCGGTTGCCGTCCGACGCGACCGAGAAGCTGATCGCCGAGCTCCGGACGGTGCCGTCCGTGGACGCCGGCCTCGCCGTGAAGATCGCCGACACGCTGCCCCAGTATCCCGAGGAGATCCGGCTCCTGTTCTCGAAGGAGCGGATCGCATTGGACGAGGCGCAGGTCACCCGCCTGCTCGAGATCCTCGCGCAACACCGATGAGCCGGGGGCCGACCCGTGGAGAACTTCGCGTACATCTTGGATTACCTGCCGAACGGCCGGCAGACGGAGCGCGGGTTCCACCGCGAGCCGCTCGCCCTCGCGATCGGTGAGACCGAACTGAAACTGTTCGAGATCGTCCCGAAGCCGGGCGTCGCCTTCACGGTCGGACAACGCATCCCGCTCCTCCCCGCGGGGACGACCGCGCCGCCGATCGACCACGTGCGCCGCCGCCTCACGTTCGACGAGCTCACCGTCACCGCCCGCACGGAGCTCCCGACGGCGCTCGAAGCGATCGTGCGCGAGAACCCGGCCCGCTTCCTCCGCTTCTTCAACGAGGCGCCGGCCGTCTCCCGCCGGTTCCACCTCCTCGAGCTCCTGCCCGGGATCGGGAAGAAGACGATGCAGCAGATCGTGGACGAGCGCCGGCGCGCTCCGTTCACCTCGTTCGAGGAGATGGAGCGCCGCCTCCACCTGAAGAGCCCCGAGAAGCTCCTGGTCGGCCGGATCGAGCAGGAACTGAGCGGTGTCGAGGACAAGTACCGCCTCTTCGTCGCCCCCTAGCCCCTCGGGCGTCCCCGCGCGCGCGGAGGACGTCCGCGCGACGCTCGAGCGGCTCGGCGTCCGCCCGACGCGGGCGATGGGGCAATCGTTCCTGACCGACCCGTTCGTCGCGGACGCCGAGGCCGCGCTCGCCGAGTGGTCGCCGGGCCAGCGCGTAGTCGAGGTCGGGGGCGGCCTCGGGATCCTGACGGAGGCGCTCCTCCGCCGCGGGGTCTCCCCCCTGACGGTCGTCGAGCGCGACCCGCGGCTCGCCCGGTTCCTCCGGACGACGTTCGGCGACCGCGTCACGGTCGAGACCGCCGACGCCCTCGAAATGCCCGCGCCTCGGGCGGAGTGCGTCATCGGCAACCTGCCGTACTCGGTCGCCACGCCGATCCTGATCCGGCTGTTCCGACTCCGGATCCCGCGGGTCGTCTTCCTCGTCCAGCGCGAGGTCGCCGAACGCCTCGCGGCCGGCCCGGGGACCAAGGCGTACGGGCGGCTCTCGATCCTCGCCCGGTGCTTCGGTTCGGTCGAGCTGTTCCGGGTCGTGCCCCCGGAGGCGTTCTCCCCCGCGCCCGAGGTGGAGAGCCGCTTGGGCGTCCACGTGGCGGCGCCGGGGGCGCTCCCGGTGGGTTCGGTCGAGGCCCTGGAGCAGGTCGTGCGCGTCCTGTTCTCGTCCCGCCGCAAGCAGCTCGGGAACCTCTTGCCCCGCGCGTTCCCGAACCGCGACGCGGCCGCGCGCGCGGCGGAGGCGGCCGACTGGCCGTCCGGCTGGGAACAGCTGCGGCCCGAGAACCTCCCGCCGGAGGCGTATTTCCGGCTCGTACGGGTCCTCGAGTCCGCCCCGCATCGGGCGCGAACCGCGAACGGTTGACCAGCGTCCGCGCCGCAAACTGGCCGAGCGACCGACCCTCGTCCCGCCGCGCTCATGAGCGCGGACGGCCCTGTCGGCCATGCGCGACCCGCCCGCGTCCGATGCGATGCCGGAGCGATCCGTTCGCGCGCCGACGCGGGGGACGGTCTCCGTTCGGCCGGGGGCCGCAAGCGACCTCCCGGCCGTGACGGAGATCTACAACCACTACGTCGTCCACTCCCCCTGCACGTTCGACCTTACGCCGCTGCAGCCCGCCGAGCGCGTCGCGTGGTGGTCCGAGTTCCGACCGACCGGTCGGCATCGCGCGTTCGTCGCCGTGCAAGACGACCGGGTCGTGGGCTACGCGCTCTCGCACGCCTTCCGCCCACGGCCCGCGTACGACACGACGATCGAGACATCGGTCTACTGTGCGCCCGACGCGTGCGGCCAGGGGATCGGCGCGGCCCTGTACGCGCGGCTGTTCGACGCCCTGCGCGACGAAGACGTCGAGCTCGCGCTCGCGGGCTTCACGCTCCCGAACCCGGGGTCGGAGGCGCTCCACCGCCGGTTTGGCTTCCGGCCGGTCGGAGTGTTCCACCGTTGCGGACGCAAGTTCGGACGGTACTGGGACGTCCAATGGAACGAGCGGCCGATGCGCGCGCCCGCCGGAACCGGGGCCGAGAAACGCGGTTAACCCCGCCCGGAAATCCCGAAACAGAGTTTATATCTCGGCAACGCGAAGAATATTGGCGCCGCCCTACCACCGGGATCTCCGAACATGAGTTCGGCCGTACGGTTGCCGCAGGAACTGTCGAGCTTTCTCGCGCTCGACGGCCCCCAGACGCTCCTCGTCCGCGGGCCGCCGGGGTCGGGCAAGACCACCCTCAGCCTCGCCCTGCTCGAGGCGTTCCGCGGGGACAAGTTCCTCGTGACGAGCCGGGTCCCGAACTCGGAGCTCGGGCGGGAGTTCCCGTGGCTGGGGAACAACGGCGGCCGGTCGATCCAGATCGTGGACACCTCGCGGATGGAGGACACGGTCCACCATTCGGGCCGCCTGATCCGACAGAGCCGCCAGGCGCTCCTCGTCCCCGAGGTCGACCCGGATCGCAAGTTCGCGAACTTCCTCTGGCTCCCGCCGCCGCTCCAGGAGACGTGGTCGCGGATGGACTTGACGCACCAGACGCTCGTCGTCATCGACTCGTGGGACGCGCTCATCGAGGCATACCTCGCGCCGGGGGGCGACCCGGAACCGGGCGCGCCCGACCGCAGCCAGATCGAGCGCCTCCTGATCCGCCGCATGAGCGACTCGCCGGCCCACCTGGTGTTCATCCTCGAGCGGGAGGACCAGACCGCGCTCGACTACCTGGTGAACGGGGTCGTCGTCACCCACCGCGAGGCGATCAACGAGCGGCTCCAGCGCTGGCTGACGATCCTCAAGATGCGGGGCGTCCGCATCGACAACGCGGTCTACCCGTACACGCTCGAGGACGCGCGCTTCGAGAGCATCCTGCCGCTCCCGCCGTACTCGACCTTGCGGGCGGGACGTCCGGATCCCGAACCGGACGCGATGACCGGGCACCTGTGGCCCGGCTCGCAGGGGTTCGCGTCGGCGTTCGGACGCCTGCCGTACGGAAAGTCCACGCTCATCGAGCTCGAGTCGTCGACCCCGGCCCGGGTCGCCGACCTCCTAGTGATGCCGATCGCCGCGCAGGTGATCCGGGCCGGCGGCCGCGTCCTGATCGTCCCGCACCCCGGGCAGACCCCGCGGGAGGTCTACCGGGCGCTCGGCGGCGCGGTGACGCGCGAGAAGTTCGTCGCCAACACCCGCTGCGTGGTTCCCCCGGGGCCGGAACCGAAGGAGGACCAGGACCTGTGGAAGACGGTCGTCACGCTGACGGGCCCGACCCCGTCGCCGGGCGGGACCGACCCGACCGACCACGCCGCGCTCCGGTTCATCCGGGAAGGGGCTTCCGAGAAGACCCCCGGACTGATCGCGGTCTCCCTCCAGGGCCTGATGAGCGTCGCCGCGGCCGCGGGGACTCCGATCACCGCGAGCCAGGCCGCGCTCCTACCGCAGGCGCTCCAGACGGCCGTGCGCGACGCGGCGATCCACACGATCATCGTCGCGCGCGAGGAGTCGGAGATCGTGCAGCCGCTCCAGGTCGTCTCGGACATCCGTCTCCGCGGGAACATCCGCATGGGGCGGGCGTTCCTCTACGGCATCGTGCCGTGGACGCCCTCGTTCCTCCTGGTCGAGGGTTCCGAGACGAGCCCGTACGAACTGCGCCGGGTCGTGTAGCTCGGTGCGCCGGACGGTTCGGGCGTCCGGTGACGTTCCGTGAGTCCGTCCCACCTTTCGGAGCCGTCCCTTCAGAGTACGCGAGCGGTCCCGGCGTGCGAGGGTGTCACGCTCGTTGCGGGTTGAAGAGCGTTCGCCCTCGCTCGCCCGAGCGTCGGCCTTATACTAGCGGGCGGTGACGCGGGGCGGGCTGTGGGGTCAGCCCCCGAGTCGCCCGCTCCAACGGGCGGCCGGGAACCGCAGCGCGCTGCCAATGACCCCTGCGAGGGCAGTGCGATGCTGGGGTACGTGGTCTCGAGGCCGCGCAAGAAGAGCGACGAACGATGGGAGGTCCGCGGCATGCCCGCGGACCTTCGGCGTCGGCTGAAGTCGTGGGTCGACGTTGACGAAGTAGGAGCGGAGGGGCTCTGGCTCTGGTTGCGGGCGGTCGTGCCGCTGCTCCCGCAGCCGAACGGAGGCCCGCCACGGCGGGGCGTACTCCGCGGGAGAGCGGGACCGGACTCCCGCGAGCTCGAGCAACGGCTGATGGTATTCGCTCGGGAGAATTCGCGGTTGACCGTCCTCTGCAACCAGATCGCCCGCGACAACGAAGTGTTGGCCCGGCGGCTCCGGGCGATGGAGGCCGCGATCCGAACGCTCGAAATGGCCGGGGGCCGGATCGAGATCCCTCCGGACGCCGACATCCCGGAGGTCACCGGGCGCTACCTCGATCCGGATCGGGCGGGCCGCGACGGCCGGGCGTGAGCTCGAGCGGCCGACGCCTCGACGTCGTCCGGGGGATGGATGCGGGTCGAGTTCGACCTACGCCCGCTCGCGCGGATCGACCGCATGTCGAAGTGGCCCCGCCTCGGGGTCGCGCTCGCGATCCTCGGCGCTATCGCCGTCGAGACCGTCTATCTCGCGGGAGAGACCGTCCGGGCGGTCGCGTCGGACGGCCCGGGCCGGTCCCTCGACTGGGTCAACGTGGCGTTCCTCGGAGCCACGCTGGCGTTCGTCCTGACGGGGGGTGCGTTGCTCCCGCGGCTCCTCCCGGGGGCGCAGGCCCTGTCGATCGACGAGGCGGGGCTCGAGCTCCGGTTTCCTCGGGGGGCGCCGGTGCGCGTCGGCTGGGACGATCCGCGCGGGTTCCGGCTCACGGACCTCCGAACGGAGCCCGACGCCTCGGGGGATCTCCTCGCGGGCCGATTCAGCCGGGATCGCTGGAGGGACCGCCCGACGTTGCTGACGACCTCGGCGTTCGACGCCGTGGTCGAACACGCGACCCGACACGGCCTCTCCGGAGCTTCGGGTACCGGCCGGTGGTCCGCTGCGCCGACCACGCTGTGGTCGAAGAGTGCCGACGCCCCGGCAACGACCGGAAGCGGCGGAGCCGACCGTTGAACCCGGTGGAGCCCCCGCGGTGGCACGCTCGACGCGGAAAGCCCGGGTCGGTCGCCCGCGGTTGCGACGCGAGGGGGTTCCCGGACGACGCTACTCGTAAGTAGGGGCGGTTCATAGTTCGGGTCGGCGGAGGCGTCCGCCGGCTGGCCCCGCCAGCGAACCGCCCCACCGGGCCAATGACGCCTGCTCCCCAAGAACGGAGTAGGCAACGTGGACCCGACCGAACAGATCGTCAACGTCGTTCAGGCGGCGACCGTACTCCTGCTCTCGCCGCTCCTCGCCGGGATCCTCGCCCGGGCCAAGGCGTGGACCGAGTCGCGGACCGGCCCATCCATCTTCCAGCCGTACTTCGACCTCGCGAAGTACCTCCGCAAGGAGACCCTGGTCCCGTCCGTATCGGGCGTGGTGTTCCGGGTCGCGCCGTTCGTCGCGTTCGGTTCGTATCTTCTCATCTCGGTGGTCGTCCCGATCATCACGCCGTACCCGATCCCGTTCGCGTCCACCGTCGATTTTCTCGGCGGCGGCCTGCTCTTCGGCCTCGCCGGCACGGTCACGCTCCTCGCCGCGATCGACTCGGGGAGCAACTACAGCGCCCTGGGCGCGAGCCGGACGGTCTCGTTCGCCGCGTTCGCCGAACCGACCCTGATCGTCGTCTTCTTCGCGGTCGCCGTGATCACAGGGACGAACAACCCGTACGTCACGAACAACCTCCTCGCGTCGTCGCTCTCCGCCTACCTCTCGCCGACCCACCTCCTCGTCACGGCGGCCTTCTTCCTCCTGCTCCTCGCCGAGACCGGCAAGCTTCCGGTCGAGAGCGCCGGTCTGATGGAATTCGGCATGCTCGAGGACGGCCGGATTTTCGAGCACTCAGGGCGGCTCCTGGGGCTGTTCCGCTGGAACGGCTGGATGAAGCAGTTCCTCCTCTGCTCGGTGTTCCTCAACGTCTTCCTGATCCCGTGGGGCATGTTCTCCGCCCCGACCCTCGGCGGGGCCCTCGGCAACATCGCGATCCTCCTCGCGAAGCTCCTCCTCGTCGTCGTCGTGCTGGTGGTGGTCGAGGCGACGGTCGCGAAGGTGCGTTTGTTCAAGATCCGCGACTTCCTCGCGCTCTCGTTCTCGCTCGCCCTCCTCTCCGTGTTCGCGTTCGCCGTCCTGGGGGTGCCGTAGGTGATCGCCTCGGACGAGGTGATCGCCCTTGTCGGCGTCGGGATCCTGCTCACCGCGCTCTACCTCCAGTCGGAATCGTTCGTCGACCCCCTGATCCTCGGCATCGCGGTCCAGTCGCTCCTCCTCGGCGTCCTGCTCGGCTGGCTGGCGTGGACCGAGCACAGCCTCGACCTGGCCGTGCTGGCCGGCCTCGCGGTCGCGGTCCGGGCGGTGTTCATCCCGTACGTGCTCCGGCGGCAGATCCGCGCGTTCCGCTGGCGGATCCGCGAGCGCCACGCCGCCCACCGCGTCACCGGGCACGCCCTCGCCGCCGTGGCGGTCGCGATCATCGCCTGGTTCGTCTTCCAGCAGACGCTCGCCTCCGCGTTCCCCGAGGTCGGCGGCGCGCTGCCGTTCGTCCTCCTGCTGCAGGGGCTGCTGATGCTCGCCACCCGGGCGAACACGCTCGTCCAGGTGATGGGGTATCTCGAGGAAGAGAACGCGGTCGTCTACGCGGGGGCCCTGTTCGCGCAGGGGTTCCCCCTCTTCGTTGAGGTGGTCGTCTTCCTCGACGTCTTGGGCGTCGTGCTGGTCGGCGTGATCCTGTCGATCCAGCGGGACGTCACCGGTACGCCGGAAGAGTCGCCCCTGGAGGAGTTGACCGGATGACGATCGCGCTCGCGACCCTCGCACTCTACGGCGTGCTGGTCGCGCCGTCCGCCGCGGCGGTCCTGTCGGTCGCCCCGCGCGACCGCCTGAGCGAGCTCGCGGCCCGGGTCGGTTCGCTCCTCGCGTTCGCCGCCGCCGTCACCCTGCTCGCCCTCGGGGCGAACGGGACGTGGGGCCCGTACCTCGGGCTGGACGCGCTGAGCGAGGTCTTCCTCGTGATGATCACGGGGATCTACGCGACGTCGGCGTGGTACTCGAAGCGGTACCTCCGCTCGGTGCACCGCCCGTTCCTCACCCCGCAGGTGTACTACGCGCTCCTCAGCGCGTTCGCGTTCGCGATGGTGTTCACGCTCGTCGTGAGCGACCTCGGCCTGATGTGGATCGGCGTCGAGGCGACCACCGTCGCGAGCGCGCTCCTGATCGTGCTCGAGCGGAAGCCGACCAGCGTCGAGGCGGCGTGGCGGTACACGCTGATCGCGTCCGCGGGCCTCACGATCGCGCTGTTCGCGCTGATCCTCCTCTACAGCACGACGGGCACGTTGAACGCGTTCGCGCTCGCCGCGCACGCGCCGCCCGCGACCCTGCCGATCGAGATGGCGGTCGCGCTCGCGCTGGTCGGCTACGGCACGAAGGTCGGGCTGTTCCCGATGCACACCTGGCTCCCCGACGCGCACTCGGAGGCGCCGTCGCCGGTCTCCGCGATGTTCTCGGGCGTGCTCCTCCCGACCGCGCTCTACGCCTTCCTGCGCGTCTACCGCGTGCTCGGAACGCCCGTCCCGTCCTCGATCCAGTACCTGGTCCTCGCCTTCGGGATCGCGACCGCGCTGGTCGCCGCGTTCCTCCTCCAGCGCCAGCGGTCGTTCAAGCGGCTGCTCGCGTACTCGAGCATGGAGGTGATGGGGCTCGCCCTGATCGGCATCGCCGTCGGCGGCGTCGCGATCTACGGCGCGCTCGTCCTCGTCTTCGCGCACGCGTTCGCGAAGTCAGCCGCGTTCTATTCGGCGGGGAACGTCCTCCAGGCGCAGGGGACGACCCGGATCGACGAGCTCGGCGGGCTCGGCCGAACGATGCCGTGGACGGGCGCGGGCTGGCTGGTCGCCGGGGCGGCCGTCACGGGCGCCCCGCCGTTCGGGACGTTCCTCGGCGAGCTGCTGATCGTGGTCGGGGCGGTCCAAGCCGGCCTCCCGTGGGTCGGCGGGCTCGTCGTGGTCGCCATCCTGATCGCGTTCCTCGGCGTCAACTCGCAGATCGGCCGCATGGTCCTCGGCGACGCCCGCGGCCCGCCGGCGAGCGCGCCCCGTCGGGACGACGGGGCCGGGCTCATCTACCTCAACCTCGCCGTCGCGCTCGCGGTCGGCGTCGCGAGCTTGGCGTACCTTTCGCCCGCGATCGCCCATGCGGCCTCCGCGCTCGGAGGGGCGGGTCCGTGACCGCCGCCCCGTGGACGGTCGCCGACCGCGACCCGTCGCCCTGGGAGACCGGGCCCGTCGCCGCGTACGGGGCGCGCGACGGGACGCTCACGCTCTACAACGACTACGCGAGCGGGCGCGCGATCCTCTGGCCCGGTCCCGCGGCCGGTCGGGCGTCCGAATTGGTCGCGCTGTGGAACCGGCGGGGGAACGCCGGCCGGCTCCGACCGGTCGGCCCCTCCGAGCCCGTGGAAGGGTACGGGGTGTTCACGTTCCCGTACGGCCCGATCTCGATGGGGGTGCCCGAGAGCGGCCGGTTCGACGTGCGCACGTACGGCGAGCGGATCCTCGAGATCACGCCGACGGCGGGCTTCAAGGACCGCGGCATCCTGGCCGCGCTCGTCGGCCGCTCCGTCCCGGACGCGACCCTCGCGATCGAACGGGTCGCGGGCCACCTCTCCGCCGCCCACGTCAGCGCCTTCCTCGCCGCGTGCGAGAGCGCCGAGGGCCGCGACGTCCCCACGACCGAGCTGTGGGTCCGCGCCCTCGCCCAGGAGCTCCAGCGGATCTACAACCATGTGCACGTGATCGCCCGCATCGCCGAAGCGGCGAGCCAGAACGTCGGGCTCGCCCAGACCCACGCGCTCGCGGAGGAGGTGCTCCGCCTCCAGGCCGCCCTGTTCGGCCACCGGTGGATGTTCGGGGGTCTGGTCGACGGGGCCGCGCTGCGGAAGCTCGGTCCGCGGGAGCGCGACGCGGCGGCCGCCACGCTCCGGCGGCTGGCCGACCAGTTCGAGGAGCTGTGGACCCTCTTCCTCGATTCGAGGACGTTCGTCGACCGGATCCAGGCGACGTGCGTCGTCGACCGCGAAACGGCGCTCCGCTGGGGCGCCGTCGGCCCGACCTTGCGCGCGTCGGGCGTCCCGTGGGACGACCGGCTTCGGCAGGCGGTCCCGCCGTACACCGACCTCTACCTCGAGCTCCCGAAGGAGTCCGACGGGGACGCGCTCTCGCGAGTCGTCGTCCGCGCCGAGGAGGTGCGGGCGAGCTTCCTCCTCCTCGAGCAGCTCCTGAGCCGGTGGAAGGGCGAGATCGGCGGCCGGGAACCGGCCGCACCGCCCGCCGCGCCGGGCCGTGGGCTGGCGCGCGTCGAGGCCCCGAGCGGGGACCTCGTCTACGACGTGACCGTGCGCGACGGGACGATCCGGCACGTCGGGATGCGCACCCCGAGCCACGCGAATTGGCCCGCGTTCGCCGTCGGGCTCAAGGGCGGGGTGTTCACGGACTTCCACTTCGCCTACGAGAGCTTCGGGTTCTCCTTCGCCGAGACGGACGGGTGATCTCGATGCCGTCGTGGTTGGGACAGGCCGCGCGGCGCGGGCTGCTGACGAGCCGGTACCCCGTCGCGCCCGCGACACCCGCGGAGACGCCGGAATCGGCCCGGCCCCCGCGGCCCTCCGGGAACTCCGGAGTGCCCGTCGCGGCGGTCGACGCCTGCCCGGTCCGGGCGCTCGAACCGTCGGGCGTGGACGACGGAAAGTGCATCCGCTGCTCCCGGTGCCTCGCGCACGGCCTCGGGTACTCGGGTCCGGTCGAAGCATCGGCCGCCACCCGCGACGCCCTTGTCTCGCGGGGCTCGGCCCCGCCGCTTCCGGCGGCGAAGCGTGCGCCGCTGGCCGACTTCGGGCGGTCGGTGCACGTGTTCCTGGTCGACGTCGGGAGCTGCAACGCGTGCAACCTCGAGGTGCTCGCGCTCGCGAACCCGTTCTACGACACGACCCGGCTCGGGATCTTCTTCACCAACTCGCCCCGGCACGCCGACGTACTGCTTGTCGTCGGCGTGCCCACGGAGGAGATGCGCGCGCCGCTCCTGCGCGCGTTCGAAGCGATCCCGAGCCCGAAGGCGGTCGTGGCGGCCGGCGTCTGTCCGATCAGCGGAGGGGTGTTCGCCGGCAATGCCGGCGTTCTCGGTCCGCTGAGCGACGTCCTCCCGGTTGACGTCTTCATCCCCGGTTGCCCGCCGACCCCGGTCAACTTGATCGACGGTCTCCTCCGGGCCGCCGGCCGCTCCCGCCCGAGGGGGGGTGCGTAGGATGGACCTCCTCGGAGGCGTCCTGACGGCCGCGACCGTCGGGTTCTTCGCGGCCGCGGGGACCGGCGCCGCGCACCGGACGGCCGGATACGCCGTCGCGCTCGCGGCCTCCGTCCTCCTGTTCGTGGCGTCCGTCGGAGCGCTCGCGTTCGGAGGCGCCCACGGGATCGCGTGGGTCGGACCGCTGGGGGAGACCGAGTCGCTCGCGCTCGACGGGCTCTCGGCGTTCTTCACGCTCGCCGCGTCGATCGTCTGGATCGCGACCTCCGCCTACTCGATCTACTACGACGACCAATCCTCCTCGCTCCTTTCGGTCTTCTACGGCCTGACCCTCGGCGCGATCGCGCTCCTCATCGCGTGCACCTCGTGGGTCTACTTCCTCGTCGGCTGGGAGACGATGACGCTCGCCTCCTACGGGATGATCCTGCAGGCGCGCGGTCCCTCCGGGCGCGTGTTCGATGCGGCGTTCGTCTTCCTGGCGTTCGGCGAAGCGAGCACGCTGTTCGTGCTCGTCGCGGTCGCCGGTCTTCGCTTCGCGTCGGGGTCGTTCCTCGAAGCGGCGGTGAGCTCGGGAGGTATCCTCCCGTCGGTGGTGTTCGCGTGCGCCCTCGTCGGCTTCGGGCTCAAGATGGGCGTCGCGCCGTTCCACATGAGCGAGTGGCTGCCGATCGCGCACTCGTCGGCCCCGTCGAACGCGTCGGCGGTGCTGAGCTCGACCTTGACGCTGGCGGGCGTCTACGGGCTGTTCCGGGTCTTGAGCGTCCTCTCGGGCCCCCCGATCTGGTGGGGCGCGGTGACGCTCGGGATCGGCGCCGTGTCGGTCCTCCTCGGCGCGCTGTTCGCCTCCGTGAGCGAGCACACGAAGGGACTCCCCGCGTACAGCACGATCGAGAACAACGGCCTCGTCCTGGTCGCGCTCGGAATCGCGCTCATCGCCCGCGCGGACGGACTGACCGACCTGATGGTGTTCGCGCTGTTCGCGGCGTTCTACCAGGCGCTCGCGCACGCGCTCGCCAAGACGGCCGTCTTCCTCGCCGCGGGCTACGTCGAGCACTCCGCCCACACGTTCGACCTGAACTCGATCCGCGGACGCGTCAAGGGCTCGGACCCGGCCGGCTTCGCCGGGACCGTCGCGGCGGTCCTCAGCCTCGCCGCCGCGCCGCCGCTCGCCGGGTTCGTCAGCGAATGGATGATCCTCGAGGCGCTGTTCCAGTCGTACCGGTTCACCCCGCAGGCGACGCAGTTCATCGGCCTGGTCGCGGGGGCCGCGGTCGCGCTCGCGGCGGGCCTCATCCTGGTCGCGATGGTCAAGTTCCTCGGGTTCACGCTACTCTGGAAGCCGGCGCCGGGCGACACGGCCCGGCCGACCCGCGGGCTGGGGGTCCCGATCGCGTTCGTCGGCGCGGTGGTGCTCGGGATCGGCGTCGGCGCCCCGTGGGTGCTCCGGTTCGTCGCCCCGTCGGTCGGCGCGTTCCTCGGAACCCCCGTGGCCGCCCCGGTCGGAGGGCTCCTCTCCGTCCCGAACGGATGGTCCATCCTCTCGGGATCGCCGTTCGGCATCCTCTCGCCGCCCGTGATCCCGCTGGCGCTCGCGGCGGGCGGGGCCGTCGCGTTCGGCTACTACGCGCTCGGTCGACGGGCCGGATCTCGGCGGGTCCCGACGTGGATGGCCGGGAGCCCGGAAGGTCGGCCGGGCGAGACGTACAGCTCGTTCGGGTACAGCACGGGCATCCGCATTATGATGGACTCCGTCTTGTGGACGCGAGAGATCCGGACGCGGTCGGGTGACGTCACGACCGCGGGAATCGCGAGCCCGGCGGTCTACAACGTTGAGCTCGAGGTCTTGGATGTGTTCAAACTGTTCTACGACCGACTGGTACGGTTCGGGGACGCGGTCGCGTTCGGACTCAAGCGCGCCGTGATGCCCGGACGGCTCGGTCAGTACCTCGTCTACGTGCTGTTCGCCACGCTGTTCGTCGTGATCTACGTCGCAGCTGCATGAGACGGACGGACCTCCGGTCCTCCCCCGCTCGGATGGAGTTCCGGGGCCCGCCGAGCCCTGCGTCGCCTCGGGTCGGCGTGCCGGGGATTCACCCAGTGCTCACGGTATGACTAGTACGGGGCGGGGGGACCGCCCGACGACCGCTTCGGACACCGAACCCAAGGTCATTTTTCGCGCCCCGCGGAGTCCGCGAGTACCGATCACGATCAGGTCGGCGTCAACCTCCTCGGCCGCCGCGAGCACGACTTCGACCGGGGGACCCTCGCGGATCCACACCTCGACCTTGCACGTGCGACGGTTCGCGGACTGGCGAAGCGCCTCGAGGCCCCGCGAGATCGCAGTCGTCTCGGTCGCTCGCTCCTCGTCGGGCCGTGGCTCGGCCACGGTGAGGGGGGCGGAGGTCGCGTAGACGAGCCACACCTCCATCGGTGGGTCGGTGACCAGACGGAGCGCGAACCGCGCCGCTCGATTGGCGGACTCCGAGCCATCGTACGCTACGACCAGTCGGCGAGGGGTCCGCTCCAGCCAGGCCGCGGGGGCCGACGTGCTCATACCCCGCCCCGAGGCAAGTAGCGGTCCAGAGCGGCGGGCTCGCCGGACTCCTCGTTAACTTCGGCTCCCTCTGCCGCAAGCCTGCGGGTCCGGATAATCGACTCGAGCGCCTTCACCCGGCGGGCCAGATCCTGATTGTCTCGGAAGTACTCGTCGCACGTCACGGTCAACCGCGCTCGGTCACTCTCGCAGGCCACCAAGGCAGATGCGAGCTCGTGCACACGCTGTTCGCCGGTCGAGACTGCCAACGGAAATGGGAGATCGCCGCTGGCCGGCAGGGGAAGGAGCGGAACCATCCGCTCGAGCCACAACCAGAGTCCGGCCAGTCCCACGGCGTCGACGTCAATCCATGGAGCCAGTCGGTGCCGCAACTCAACTGGTACGATGTTCGCTCCCGAACCGCCCCCTGGCCCGATCGATATGGCTTCCGGCATCGTGACTGCCCCAGGGGTCATTGGCAGCACGCTGCAGTTCGAGCCGCGAAGGCCCCGGCTGACCCCTCAGCCGCAGTGAACAGGAGGTCCCGTTGGTATTTGTCGCTGGCCCGGTACACTCGTCTCGTTCTCAGCGTGTCCGCACTCGGTCCCCCCAGGGCCTCGAGTCACCCTAAAGCTCGGCTGACCGCCGCTCGGTCCGGGCCCTCGGGCGCTCGGTCGCGAGGTGCACCGCACCCTCAGATGAGTGACCATGCGGGTCGACCGGCGGGCTTCTCATGGGGAAGGACGACCCGCCCCGGTCGTGGACGCTGCGACCTGCCGGCTACAAACTTGGGTCATAGGTTTCCTCTCTCCTCGTTCACGTCTCACCGGTCGGAGACCCCTATCCAGTCCTCGCCTCGCCGGCTTGGGGGCCCCTGGTCGAATCCCCCGGTTTCCGGGGTTACCTAGAGGCCAGCTCGGCTTCCCTCCCGCCTGTGGCCGCAAATCTCGCCTTGATCTGCCTGCCATCACTCCTCGCCGCAGATCGCAACGCCAAGCCGAGATGTCCGGGGGCCTCTTAGATAATCCCCTCCAAATCGAGGAGAGCACAGGTCAAGTCTGCGGTTGCCCGGAGATTACTTTCTGAGGCCCCGAACCGAGGTGCAGGTTCGCTAGGCGCAACGTGGACTGCAATGAGGTCTCTCTCCGGTTTGGGGCAGACCCGTGCAACGTCTCCTTAACCAGGCAGGCTCAAGGGCTTCTTGGCACCGAAACCCGAGCTCAACGAATTCTAGCCCGACGCAAGCTTCCCGAACTACGTCAGCGGGGTGACGTGTATCGGAGGCTCAACTCAGTTCCCGCCTCCGTGCGGTGGCTCCGGTTGCAACTGTTGCGGCCACATATGTTAGACTTCTTGAGCCGACGCCCTTGTATTGGAGCGAGCCCCTGTACGACCCGTCATCGGCCAAAGGAGCAGCGCAGCGATTCGACCTCGTGGAGTACGCTGAGTCGAGCCTACCACGACGTCGGCGCATACGGACCGTAACGTCGATCCTCACCGCAGGGTCGGTAGTCGGGATTTGGTCGGTATTCTTCGGCGGTCTTAACACGGGGCCGTCTGGAGAGCTCGGCCTCTACCAAATCTTCTTCGCCGGCTTTGTCGTTGAGTCCGCAATCGCCGTCCTTTTTGGCGGAATAATTTTCCAAGCGTGGGCGCCACAAGCGACGTCCCTGTCGGTTGACTCGGACGGTATGACCCTCGAGACTTCTAATCACGCTGTGTCTCGTATAAATTGGAAATCCAGGTTTGACTCAATACGGATTTCAATCGGCGATGTCGATGCGGGGGGGCCCGCTGCCTTTCGCTGCGCTATGCTGGTTCACCAGGGAGGGTTGGAGGGCCTCACGCCATGGCACAAACTTGTCCCGCTCACCTACCTTAGCGAGGCCGCGGCGAATTGCATACTAAGACGCGCCAAGGAGGCCGGATTGTACATCCTCAAGGTTCCAATGGGCCGGCCGCTTGCTGGCAATCGATTCACTGAGGGCGTCCAATACACATTGACAGGCTAGAAGCCTGTGAGTAACCGTGTGCCGCGAGATCCTATCCGCTCAAGACATCGAACTCCCCACCGCGTAACCTAAGGGTTCTCGGCCGGTGTTAAGGAGGCGATACTTGGGCAACGATGATTTCACGTTACCCCGGCCCAGTGTCGCGGGAGTCCATCCGGCACGATCCGGGCTACCACGTCCTCTCCGAACTTGCGGGCCCTGAGCCGGGCAAATTCACAGGTACCCGAGTTTATTCACAGAACGTTCCGCGACGACAGAAAAACCCCAAAGTCGTGGTGCGAGTCAGGATTATATAGAAGACCATTTTTGCCGATGATGGTGAGACAATGCTTCAGGGTACCCCAATCCTCGTCCTGAAGGAAGGAACGGAGCGCGAGCGCGGCAAGGGTGCGACGGCCAACAACATCGCGGCAGCGCGGGCCGTCGCGGACGTCGTCCGGACGACCCTCGGTCCCCGCGGAATGGACAAGATGCTCGTCGACGGCATGGGCGACATCACGATCACGAACGACGGCGTCACGATCCTGAAGGACATCGACGTCGAGCATCCGGCGGCGAAGATGCTGGTCGAGGTCGCGAAGACGCAGGACCAGCAGTGCGGCGATGGCACGACCACGGCGGTCGTCCTGGCCGGCGAGCTGCTCAAGCGCTCGGAGACCCTGATCGAGCAGAACGTTCACCCGACGGTCATCACCCGCGGGTTCCAGATGGCGGTCCAGGAGGCGCGCCGCCTCCTCGAGAGCGACATCGGCACGACCGTGAAGGCGACCGACGAGTCCGTCCTCACCGACTGCGCCGTGACCGCGATGGGCTCGAAGGGCGTCGGCGGCTCGCGGGAGGAACTCGCGAAGATCGTCGTGAAGGCCGTTCGAAAGATCGCCGAAGTCCGCGGCGACAAGACGGTCGCGGACGTCGACCAGATCAAGATCGAGAAGCGGCACGGCGGGACGATCTCCGACACCGAGCTCATCGAGGGGATCGTGCTCGACAAGGAGCGCGGCCACCCCCGGATGCCGAGCGAGGTGAAGGACGCGAAGATCGCGCTCCTCAACTCGGCGCTCGAGATCAAGAAGACCGAGATCGAGAGCAAGATCAACATCAAGAACCCGAGCCAGATCCAGAGCTTCCTCGACGAGGAAGACAAGACGTTCCGCCGCATGGTGGACGCGATCAAGGCGTCCGGCGCGAACGTGGTCGTCTGCCAGAAGGGGATCGACGACGTCGTGCTCCACTACCTCGCGAAGGAGGGGATCTACGCCGTGAAGCAGGTCAAGGAGTCCGACCTGCAGAAGCTCGCCCGGGCGACCGGCGGCAAGATCGTCACCGGCATCAAGGAGCTCTCGGCCTCCGATCTCGGAAAGGCCGCGAACGTGGACGAGCGCAAGGTCGGCGAGGACGACATGACGTTCGTCACCGGCTGCTCGAACCCTCGCTCGGTCTCGATCCTGATCCGCGGCGGCACGGAACACGTGACGCAGGAAGTCGAGCGCTCGCTCCAGGACGCGCTCAAGGTGGTCGCGAGCGTCATCGAGGACGGCGTTGTCTGCCCCGGCGGCGGCGCGACCGAGATGGAGCTCGCCGTCAAGCTGCGCCGCTGGGCCGGCACGGTCGGCGGCCGCGAGCAGCTCGCGGTCGAGGCATACGCCCAGTCGCTCGAAGCGATCCCGTGGGCGCTCGCCGAGAACGGCGGCTACGACTCGATCAACGTCCTGATCGAGCTGCGGAGCTCGCACGACGGCCCGCACGCGAACAAGAACGTCGGGGTCAACCTGGTGGACGGCAAGGCGACCGACATGTGGAAACTCCACGTGATCGAGCCGCTGCGCGTGAAGCGCCAGGCACTCAACTCGGCGGCCGAGGTCGCGAACATGGTGCTGCGGATCGACGACATCATCGCGTCGAAGAAGTCCGCGCCGGCGCCCCCCGGGGGCGGCGGCGGCCACGACCACTAGACGCGTCGTCGTGGCGGACGCGAACCCATTCCCCGGTCGAGGGGCACACCCCTCGACCCGAAGTCTTCATAACGCGAGCCGGGTAGGCGCGTCGCCATGCGCACGAAGCCGGTCGAGGGGGTCCTCCGCCTCGACGTCGTGGCGCTCGACCCGCGTCCGGCGATCTACCTCGCCTACGACGGGCTCGCCGGCGTGAGCCAGCGGCCGATCCTCCGCGACCTGATCGACGAGCTCGACCGCAAGGGCGCGGACCACCTCAAGAAGTTCCTCGAGGCGGTGCGCCGCCGGCGCTCCGCGCAGGTCCACGTCTACTTCTCCGACTACGTCAGCTACGGGATCGGCGGCGGGGACGCCGCGGCCGAGTTCTTCCTGGGGACGTTCCTCCTCCTCCACGAGCCCGCCCGAGCGGCGGGGAAGGAGGCGGCGGTGCCCGAGCACCTCGCCCTGTTCCGCCCCGGCGGCGTCGAGCGCCTGTCGCTCGAAGCGCCGGCCTCGTAGGCGCGAGGGATTTTCTACTCGCGCTCGCCTCCGAGCGGGCGGACGATGGCCGAGGAGTCGGCGCTCGAGCGCGAGCGGCGGGAGAAGGTCGCGCGCTGGCGGTCGGCCGGACGGGACCCGTATCCCTACGAGTTTCCGGGTCGGGTCGGCACCGACGTGGTCCGCTCCGCCTGCGCCCAGCTCTCGAGCGGCAGCGAGGACCTCGCGACCACGATGCGGGTCGCGGGCCGCCTCAAGATCGTGCGGCAGCACGGAAAAACGGCGTTCGCCGACCTCGACGACCTCGCGGGCTCGCTCCAGTTGATGCTCCGGGTGAACGAGCTGGGCGAGGAACCGTACCGCGTGTGGCTCTCGGACCTCGACCCCGGCGACATCGTCGGCGCGGAGGGCCATCCGAGCGTCTCCCGCCGGGGCGAGCCGTCGCTGTTGGTCCGCTCCCTGACGCTCCTCACGAAGGCGATCGCCCCGCCGCCCGAGAAGTACCACGGGATCCAGGACGTCGAGGAGCGGATCCGCCGCCGGTACGTCGACCTCCTGGCGTCACCGGAGGTGCGCGCCCGGTTCCGCGCCCGCACGCTTCTCGTGCGCGAAGTGCGGGCGTACTTCGACGAGCTCGGGTTCCTCGAGGTGGAGACACCCGCGCTCCTCCGGGTCGCGGGCGGGGCCGCCGCGGCGCCGTTCGTGACGCACTGCAACTACCTCGACGCGGACGTCCAGCTCCGGATCGCCGAGGAGCTCGCGCTCAAGCGCCTGCTCGTGGGCGGCCTCGAGCGCGTCTACGAGATCGGCAAGGTGTTCCGGAACGAGGACCTCGACTCGACCCACTCGCCCGAGTTCACCGAGCTCGAGGCGTACTGGGCCTACGCCGACTACCACGACATGCGCCGCCTGATGGAGGGGCTCCTCGACCGCGTCGCGTCGCGGGCGCTCTCCCTCTTCCCGGACGATCCGACGGTCCAGGCCGCCGCAGCGCGCTTCCGGCCGCCGTTCGCGACCCTCGACTTCGTGGACGGGCTCGAGCACGCGAGCGGGCTCTCGGACCTGCTCGGGAAGAGCCGCGAAGAGCTCCGCTCCCTCGCTCGGGCGGTCGGGTCCACCGTACCGGACAACTCCTCGACAGGGACGTTCCTCGACAAGCTGTTCGAGCATTACGTCGAGCCGACGATCGACCGGGTCACGTTCGTGGTCGACCACCCGGCGGCGACCACGCCGCTCGCGAAGCGCCACCGGTCGAAGCCCAGTCGGGTCGAGCGGTTCGAGCTGTTCACGTCGGACTTCGAGCTCGCGAACGCGTACTCCGAGCTCACCGACCCCGACGAACAGGTTGCGCGCTTCCGGGAGCAGCTGGGGGAACGGGGCGACGACCGCTACGCGCTCGACCAGGACTTCGTCGACGCCCTCAAGTTCGGGATGCCGCCCGCGACGGGGGTCGGGTTCGGGGTCGACCGGCTGATCATGGGCGTGCTCGGGATCCCCTCGATCAAGGAGACGATCCTGTTCCCGCTCGTGCGCGACCGATAGCCCGTCCCCGCGTGGTTTATCCTCTCCGCCGCCCGGTGACCCGTGATGGACCCGTCGGGCGAGCGGAACGACGCGCTCCCGCTCGCGATCGACGGTCTCCGGGTCGTCTACGGCGAGCGGCTCGCGGTCGACGGCCTGAACCTGACGGTACGCCCGGGCGAGATCTACGGGCTCCTCGGATCGAACGGCGCCGGAAAATCGAGCACGATCAAGGCGGTCGTCGGCCTCGTCGTGCCGGCGGCCGGGCGGATCCGCGTGTTCGGCCACGACACGGCCTCCGCCTCGCTCGCCGCGAAGGAGCGGATCGGCTACGTGCCCGAGACGTCGATGCTCTACGAGGCGCTGACGCCCCGGGAGTTCCTCGAGTTCGTGGCCGGGGTGCGCCGCTTGGACGCCAAGACCGCGAGCGAGCGGGCGGCGGCGTACGCGAGCGCGTTCCGCCTCGACGACGAGTTCGAGGAGCCGATCACCGCGCTCTCGAACGGGACCCGCCAGAAGGTCCTCCTGATCGCGGCGTTGCTCCACCAGCCGCCGCTCCTCGTGCTGGACGAGCCCCTGAACAGCCTCGACCCGCGCTCGGTGCGGCTCACTCGGGACCTCCTGACCCGGTACGTCGGCGCCGGCCGACGGGCGATCCTCTTCTCGACGCACACGATGGAGGTGGCCGAGCGGCTCTGCCACCGCATCGGCATCCTCGAGCACGGCGTCCTGCGCGGCGAAGGGACGCTCGGCGAGCTGCGCGGGCAGATCGCGCACGGGGATGCGTCCCTCGAGGAGATCTTCCTCCGACTGACGCGCGAAGGCGAGGGTCTTTCGGAGGTCGTCGCCGGTCTCGAGGGCCCGTAGGATGAGCTGGCGCGAAGCCGCCCGACTGAGCGACGTCGCGTACACCGAACTCTGCCTCCAAGCGGTCTACGCGTTCCGCCAGGGGAACCTGGCGCCCCCCGGCGAAGCGTCCGAACTGGTCGCGCGGGCCCGGCGGCGCGTCATCCAGAGCAAGGCGCTCGTCTCCGTCTTCCTCGGGCTGATCGCCGTCGGGGCGGCCTACATCGGCCACATCTACGCGTCGTTCGGCGGGCGGATCGTCTCCGTTCCGCTGAGCCCGCCCGAGTTCCAGGTCGGCCTGATCGTCGGGCTGCTCGGGATCGACGTCGCGTTCCTCTGGTGGACCGGGATCCAGGTGCTGCCGACCTTGCTCGCGTCGGGCGTCCTCCCCGTGCTCGAACCGCTCCCGATCGACGAGCGGACGATGCGCCAGACCGCCGCGCTGCTGTTCGCCCGCCTGTTCGACCTGCCCGCCGCGACGGTGCTGATCACGACGCCGCTGTTCGTCGGGGCCGCGCTGGGTCTCTCGGTCGGTCTCGCGGTGATCCCCGGGGTCTTCGTCGCGGTCACGTTCGCGCTCGCGCTGTCGCTCGTGACGGGCCGGTTCTTCGTGCGTCGCGTCCAGGGGTCGCGCGGGGGAGGCGGGAACGCGGCGATCCGATGGGCGTACCTCGTCCTCTGGCTCCTGCCCGCGTTCGCCACGTTCGGGTTCCTCACCTCCGCGACCGGCCTGTTCGTCACGATCGCCCACGTCGCCGCCGCCGGCGAGGCGCTGCCCGGGGTGCTCCTCTGGACCGTGTTCCCATTCCCGTTCGCGGCGCTGACGGCGGTCGCGACCCACGGGCCCTCGGTGATCGGACTCGGGGGGTGGGGCGTGGTGCTGCTCGCGTCGGCCGTGGCGGCGTACGTCGGGGTCGCGTTCGCGGCGGCAGGCTGGCTCTACGGCTCGGTCGCCCACTTGGGGCGGGTCCCTCCGACCGCCGCGCCGCCCGTCCTCTCCGGGCGTCGGGAGCTCCGTCCGGTCGGCGCGGTCCGGTCCGTCCTCACGAAGGACCTTCGGATCGCGAGCCGGACCCCCGGCTACGCGTTCCTGATCCTGCTCCCGATCCTGGACGCGCTCACCCTGGGATTCTTCACGTACGTCGACTCGCCGACGAAGGACCTCTCGTTCAGCCTGGGCCTCGCGTCCGTCACGACCGCCGCGCTCCTCGCAACCTTCTTTGGCCCGGCGTTCTTCGCAATCGAGGTGCTCGCCTTCTCCTACGGCCAGACGTTGCCGCTCGCCCCGCGCGTCAACATCCTGGCGAAGTCGACCCTCGTCGCGCTGATCTACCTCCTCTCCGGCTCGATCGTCCTGGTCTTCGTCGGGGCGCGGGTGTTCGACCCGTTCCTGTTCGCCGCGTTCGTCCTCGCCGAACTGCCCGCGGTCGTCGCGGCCGCGTTCTTCGAGTTCGACCTCCTGTTCTGGCGGGCCCGGAGCCGCGCGATGCCGATCACGAACCTCTACACGGGCGCCTGGACCGCCATCCTCGTGGCGATCCCGGGCCTCCTCATCGCCGGCGCCCCGCTCGTGACGTACGCGTTCGGCGGCGTGCCGGCGATGGCGCTCACCGCGCTCGCGCTGCTCGCCGTCATCGGACCCGAGTCGTTGCGGAGGGTGCGCTCCTGAGCGCGGCGGAGCTCCCGCCGCGCTTCGAGCCGAAGGCGATCGAAGCCCGGTGGCAGGCGGCGTGGGAGCGCGCGGGCATCGCGCGCGCCCCCGACCGGCCGGAACGGCCGGCGTTCACGATCGTCCTCCCGCCCCCGAATGTGACGGGCGTCCTCACGCTCGGCCACATCCTCGGGGACACGGTGATGGACGTGCTCGTGCGGTACCACCGGATGCGCGGCACGCCCTCGCTCTGGCTCCCGGGGGTCGACCACGCCGGCCTCTCGACCCAGGTGGAGGTGCGCCGGCGCCTCGCGAAACAGGGCGTGCGGTTCGAGGAGCTCCCGCGGGAGGAGGCGCTCCGCGCGATCGAGGCGTGGAAGCAGGAGCACGAGGCGCGCATCCTCGAGCAGCTGCGGGCGGGCGGCTTCTCGCTCGATTGGAGCCGGTACCGGTACACGATGGACCCGGGGAGCGCCCGCGCCACCCGGGACGTGTTCGTCCACCTGTTCCGCGCCGGTCTCATCTACCGCGGCGAGCGGATGGTGAACTGGGACCCGCTCCTCCGGACCGCGATCTCCGACCTCGAGGTCGTCCACCGCGAGGAGGAGACGGAGCTCCTCTTCGTGCGCTACCCGTGGGCCGACGGCTCGGACGGCGGGGTCGAGGTCGCCACGGTGCGCCCCGAGACGATCTTCGGGGACGTCGCGGTCGCGGTCCACCCGGACGACGGCCGCCACCGGGCGGAGGTGGGCCGCGAAGTGGTCGTCCCGATGACGGGGCGTCGCGTCCCGGTGGTCACCGACTCGGCGGTCGACCCCGAGTTCGGGGCGGGCGCGCTCAAGATCACGCCCCGTCACGACCCGGTCGACCGGGAGATCGCCCAGCGCCACCCGGAGCTCGCGGCGGCCGTCGAGATCTTCGACGAGCGCGCGCGCCTCGACGGAGCGTGGGTGCCGGAGATCTACCGCGGGCTCGACCGGGTGCGGGCGCGGACGGCCACGATCGCGGCCCTCGAAGAGGAGGGGCTCCTCCTCCGACGGGCGAAGTACCGCCACTCGGTCGCCCGCTCCGAGCGGTCCGACGAGCCGATCGAGCCGCGTCTCTCCACGCAGTGGTTCGTCCGGATGGCGCCGCTCGCCGCCCCGGTGGTCGCGGCGGTCCGACGCGGCGAGGTCCGGATCCACCCGGCGCGGTGGGAGACGACCTTCTACCGGTGGATGGAGTCGATCCAGGATTGGTGCATCTCGCGCCAGGTGATCTGGGGCCACCCGATCCCCGTGACGCACTGCCGGGCGTGCGGCCACGCGGACGCCTCCGTCGAACCGATCGTCGCCTGCTCGAAGTGCGGCTCGACCAACCTTAGCGCCGACCCGGACGTGCTCGACACGTGGTTCACCTCCTGGCTGTGGCCGTTCGTCACGCTCGGCTGGCCGGACCGGACGGCCGACTTGGACCACTACTACCCGACCAGCGTCCTCGTCACCGGCCGCGACATCATGTTCTTCTGGGTCGCCCGGATGCTGATGGCCGGGCTCGAGTTCACGGGCCGGCCGCCGTTCTCGGACGTCTACCTCACCGGCATGCTGCGGGACGAGCAGGGCCGCCGGATGTCGAAGCACCTCGGCAACTCCCCGGACCCGCTCCAGGTGATCGGCGAGCGGGGGGCGGACGCGCTCCGGTTCGCCGTCGTCTTCCCGAATCCGACCGACGAGGACGGGCCGTTCGGGACCGGCGCCCTCGACGGGGGCCGGAACTTCCTGACGAAGGTCTGGAACCTGGTCCGGTTCGCCCGACCGTTCCTCGCCGAGTCCGACGCGACGCCGGCCCCGCCCGCGCCGGGAGCGGGGAGCGTGGAGGTCCGATGGGTCCTCTCGCGCTACGAACGGACCCGCGCCGAGGTCGACGCCGCCCTCCGCGCCTTCGAGCCGACCCGCGCGGCGACGGCGCTCCATACGTTCCTCTGGCACGACCTCGCGGACCGGTTCGTCGAGATGGCCAAGGAGTCGCTCGCGGGCCGGGCGGGCGCCGACGCCCGTCGCGACACGGCCGGCGCGCTCGGGTTCGTCCTGGAGCGGTCGGTCCGTCTCCTGCACCCGTTCGTCCCGCACGTGACCGAGGAGCTCTGGCACGCCCTGCCGCACTCGGGGGAGCTGCTCGCGGTCGCTCCCTGGCCCCCCGAGGGAGAAGTGCCGGTTGACCCGGAAGCGGAGCTCGAGATGGAGCCCGTGCTCGAGACGATCCGGTGGCTCCGCAACCTCCGTTCGGAGGAGAAGGTCCCCGCCGAGTCGACCCCGGCGGCGTGGGTCCGCCCGCAGAGCCCCGAGGTTGCCGAGATCCTGGCGCGGGCCCTCCCGACCATCGTGCGGCTCGCCCGGGTCGAACGGGTGACGTTCCTGGGCCCGGCGGAGCCCGCGCCGCCCGACGCGGGCAGCCGGGTCGCGCCGTTCGGCGAGTGTTACCTCGCCCGCCCCGTCGGCACCGCCGCGGAGAGCGAGGCCCTCGGGCGCGAGCGGGAGAAGCTCCACGGGCTCCTCGAAAAGACCCGGGCCCGTCTCGCCGACCCGGGATTCCGTGCGCGCGCGCCCCCGGACGTCGTGCGCGAGGCCGAGGAGAAGGCCCGCGAACTCGAGGCGCGCGTCCGCCGCATCGACGACCACTTGAAGGCGGCCGGCTCGGGGGAGAAGGCCGCATGACGCCGAAGAAGACGGCCGCCGCCCGCCCGGCCCCGACGCCGCGCAAGCCGGCGCGCGCGAAGGCC
>JASHPZ010000033.1 GCA_030037815.1 Thermoplasmata archaeon
CGCTGTGCCGGGGGCCCGCCGGGTGCAGCGCGACCCCGGCGAGCGGATGGACCGTCGTGGTCGAGACCGGCTCGCTGCACTTCGGGCACTTCGGGAACTGGCCGACGCAGTGTTGGCAGAGGGGGGCACCGCAGACGTGCGTCACCGCCGCGACGCCGTTGCAACCGACGCAGCGGAGGACGGGCGTCTCGACCGGCGCGCCCGTCCCGAGCGAGTTGGTCGTCGGGGCGGGCACCGCCGACGGGAGCTCGGAGGCCGGGCCCGTCGTCTCCTCCGGCGAGGCCGGGCTCGCGGGGTCGAAATAGACGTCCGCGTCGGATGCGGCGGGGCTCGCGGCCGCGTGCGCCGCGCGGAACTCGGGCGAGTACGCGCCGAGGTCGAGCGTGGGAAGCGGCGCATGGACCGCGCTGCCGGCCTCCTCGACGACCTTGATCAACCGGGCCTTGTAGAGGCCGACCCGGAGATTCCGCACGAGCTGGAAGAGGGTCCGCTGGGCGGGCGGGAGGACGAGCGCCTTCCGGGCGAGCTCCTCGACGTCCGGGGTCAGCGCGAGGTTCTCCGGACGCAGGTTCGCCTCCAGGACCGCCTTGAGGTAGCCGAACAGCCGCTGGGTCTGGTCGAGCGTCGACGTCGGCGGGGCGAGGACGGCGACGTCCGCGAGCGTGAACCCGCGGTGCTCGATCCCCGGCGGGCGGCGCTCGAGCGCCGACGTGATCAGGTGGTAGGAGGCATTCTCGAGGTCGTGGATTTCGGCGGCCGTCAACTGGTCCAAGTCGACCTTCGGGGTCCGCCCGACCGCCGCGAGCACGGGCTCGAGGAACTCGTACGGGACGTGGAGCGTGACGAACAGGTCGTTCTTCGTCACTGTGCGGTTGAGCCGCGCCTCGAGCAGCAGCGCGTCCCGGCCGTACTTCTGCACCTGCGCGTCCCGCGTCCGCTGGGCGGCGAGCTTCTTCCCGTCCTTCGCGGGGGCGTAGTCGGAGTCGAGCGCGAGGGCCCGGTCGAAGCTCGCCTGCGCCTCGACCGGTTTGCCGGTCGCGAGCAGCGCGAGCCCGCGGCTCGCCCACGCCTCCTTCCGCGCCGGCTCGGCCTCGGTCGCGCGCTCGTAGAGCGCGAACGCCTCGTTCGGGTGCCCGAGCCGCTCGGCGACAAACCCCGCGCGCAGCAGCACCTCGACCGACGACGGGGCGAGCGCGAGCGCGTGGGCGTAGGCGCCCGACGCGTCGTTCCACGCCTGCCGCGCGATGCCGATCTCCCCGAGGCGGGTCCACAGGGCGACGCTCTTCGGGAGCAGCTCGACCCCCTTCTGGACGGCCTCGGCGGCGGCGTCCAAGTGGCCGAGCCCGCTCTGGGCCTCGGCGAGCAGGAGGAAGAGGCGTTCCTGCGGCGGCACCTGCGGGAGCGCGCCGCGCAGGAACTCGGCCGCCTCGGCGTGCCGTCCCTCCGCGAGCATCGTCTGGGCGACGCCCGCGAGCGCGAGCGGCGAGCGCGGTTCCCGCTTCAGGACGTCCTCGAACACGGCGCGCGCTTCGGGTCCCCGCTCGAGCGCGCTCAGGATCTCCGCGCGGAGCAAGAGGGCGGAGACGTTCGGGGGCGTTCCTTCGGGGACGAGCGTCAGCCCCTGGTCGAGGACCTCGAGCGCGAGGTCGGGCCGACCGGCCGTCAGGCGCAGCCGGGCGCGGCGGACGGAGATCTCGACCCGGTTCGCCGGGTCGATCTCGGCGGCGCGCTCGTAGGAGGTGTTCGCCTCGTCCGTCCGGCCCAATTGCGACGCGAGGTCGGCGCGTTCCAGGTAGAGCGTCGGGTCCTGCCCTTCGGGCACGTTCGCCTCGAGGAGGCGCCCGAGCGCGTCGTACGCCTCGGGGATCGCCCCGCCGTCCCGGTGGAGACGGTAGAGTTCGAGGAGCGCCGGCCCGTTCTCGGGGTCGAGGAGGAGGATGGCGCGGAGCGAGTACAGCACCTCGGTCGGGCGACCGAGGGCCCGCCAGGCGTCGGCCCGCGCCTTCCACGCCGCGAGGTCGTTCGGGTCCTCCTTGAGGATCGGGTCGACCAGGCGGATCGACTCGGGGTACTGGCCGGCGAGCAAGAGCGTCTCCGCGAGCGCGAGCCGGCCGTGCCGGTTCTTCGGCTCGACGTCGAGTCCGCGGCGATAGTACGCGACCGCGTCCGCGTACGCCCCCTGGGCGCGGAGCGCCTCGGCGACCTCGAAGAAGGCGTGCGGGTCCCCCTGCGCGCCGTCGACCGCCCGCTGCAGCACCCGGAGCGCCTCGTCCCGGCGACCGGTCTTGAGGAGCAGCTGGCCCTTCTTCCGCAGGAAGATCGGGTTGGACGGCTCGCGCGCGAGCAGGAGTTCCACGAGCTGGAGCGCGCGGGCGTCCTGGTTCAGGTGGTCGGAGACCTCGACGGCGCCCCAGAACAGGTCCGACTCCTCGAGGCCGGCCTCGATCGCGTGCCGGTAGGCGTCCGCCGCCTCCGCGTACCGTCCGGACTCGCGCGCCGCGTGACCCAGCTCCTTCCAGATGTCGTTCCGCGCCGCGTTCTCGGGTCGGGCGAGGAACTCCGTGTACGCCTTGAGCGCCCGCTCGGCGTCGTCGACGAGACGCGACGCGCGGGCCACGCCCAGCCGGCTGACGTCCGCCGCTTCCGGGTCGACGGAGGCCCGCTCGTACGACACGAGCGCGATGCGGGCGGCCTTCTCGCGTTCGCCCGAACCGGCGGGCTGGTCGTACGCGAGCGCGAGGTAGAAGTGGCCGCGCTCGACCGCGACGTCGGTGCGCGTCGGGTCCAGCCGGAACAGTTCGTCCAGGATGGGCCCGAGCGCCGCCGGATCGTTCGAGCGGGCGACGAGCTCCTTCTTCTCGAATAGGTAGTCGAGCTCGCCCGGGTGCCGCTTCAAGAGCGCGTCGTAGGCCCGGGCGGCGCCGCTCAGGTCGCCGGCCCGCGCCAGCGTGCGGGCCAGCTCGACCTCGGCCCCGAGGTCGCCCGGTTCTTCCGCGAGGATCCGCTCGGCGAAATCCTTCGCCGCGCCGGCGTCCCCCGAGTCGCGGGCCACGTCGAGCGCCTTGCGGAGCTCCGCGACCGCCTTCGGGTGGACCCGCGCGATCTCGCGATACGCGCGCAACGCCAGGTCCGGGTGTCCGGCCGCGGTCTCGAGCTCCGCGACGCTCCGCATCGCCTCGAGGTTCTCGGGCTGGACGGCGAGCACCCCCTGGCACGCCGCCAGGGCCACGTCGACGCGGTCGAGACGCACGGCCAGGCCGCGCAGCGCGAGCAGGTTCTGCACGTTCCGGGGTTCGATCTCGCGCAGCCGCTCGCGGGCCCGCATCGCCGCGTCGGGGAGCGTCGGCTCGAGCAGGCGCGCGACCTCTTCGATCGACGCTCCGTCGGGAGCGGGTTCGGCCCCGATGAACCCGTTCGCGTACGGGACCGCGATCTCGGTCTTGCCCAACTGGAAGAGGATCCGGATCTGAAGGAGCGCCGCCGCGCGGTCGTCCGGACGGGCCTGGCGGACCCGCTCGAGTGGTTCCAGCGCCGCCTCGGCCTGACCGAGCGTCGCGAGGAGGCCCGCGCGGGCCAGCACCAGGTCGAGGTCGTCCGGATTCTGCTTCAGGAGTTCGTCGCACGCGCTCAACGCCTCGAGCTCGCCGCCGTGCGCCCGGGCGAGGTCGACCTTGAGGCGGAGCGCCTTCGGGTGGTTCGGGACCAACTTGAGGGCCCGGTCGACGTACTGAGTGGAGGCGACGTCGTACTGCTGCGCCTGGAGGTACGCCTCCGCCGCGTCGGCCGCCCGATTCTGGAGTCGCAACGCGTCACCGCGGGTCGCCCAGAGCCCCTTGTCGTGCGGGTTCCCCTCCAGCGCCTGGTCGACCAGGGTGACGACCTCGGGGAGGTCCTCGTTCCGCGCGAGGAGGAGGAGCGCCTTGTCGTGGAGCAGCCCGCTCGTGCCGGGGGCGAGCTCGAGACCGAGGTCGACGGCCCGGCGGGCGAGCTCGGGCTGGCTCGCGCGGTAGAACGCCATCGCCACCTCCCCGAGGTGCGGCGCCACCTCTCCGGCGTCGGCGGTCAGGTCCTCGAGGTGCTGCTCGACCGTGGCGAGATACGCCTTCAGCGCCGCCAGGTACTGGTCGCGATCCGGACGGCCCTCGGCCTCGGCGAGCGCCCGGTACCGTTGCCGGATCTCGTCGAGCGGCGCGAGGCCCTCGGGCGGCGTCGCCGTCACGGCCTCGGGCATGGCGCGCGTCGAGCGGTCGGTCGTGATAAATACGTTCGGCCGCAACCGCATCAAGGTTCGGTCCGGGCCGTCGCTTTATGGGCCCGGGCGTCTCGGACGGACGTGCCGGTCCGGCGGCGCGTCGGCGCGCGCGGCAAGTCCATCTTCGACCCGGTCCACGGACCGATCACCCTGGACGCCCCGACCCTGGGGCTGATCGCGACGCCCGAATTCCAGCGGTTGTGGGGGATCCGGCAGACGGGGTTTGCCCACCTGGTGTTCCCCGGAGCGAACCACACGCGGCTCGAACACTCGCTCGGCGCGTACTGGGTGGCGCGCGCGATGGCGCGGCACCTCGGGCTGCCCGAACGGGAGGCTCGGGCCCTCGAAGCCGCCGCGCTGCTCCACGACCTGGGGCACGGTCCGTTCTCGCACACGCTCGACGGGCCGATGCTGGAGTCGCTCGGCTTTGGGCACGAGCGCGTGTCGCGCCAGCGGATCCTGGGCTCCGACCCGGCGTGGCCCCCCGAGGCGGTCGCCCTTCCGGCGGCCCTCGAACGTCACGGCCTCGACCCGAACCGCGTCGCCGACCTGGTCGACCCGCCCGACGGGCGGTCCGAGCGCGCACTGCTCGGCACGTTGTTGCACGGTGCCGTGGATGCCGACCGGATCGACTACCTCCAGCGCGACGCGCACTACACCGGGGTCGCCCACGGCGCGATCGACGCGGTGCGACTGCTCGACACGCTCACGCGGCGGAGCGGGGGCGTCGCGTTCGCCGAGAAGGGCCGGAGCGCGCTCGAGGGGTTCCTCGTCGGTCGGGCGCTGATGTACTCGACCGTCTACTTCCACAAGACCGTCCGCGCCGCCGAGATGATGGCCCAGGCGGCGGTGGAGCGCCTCCCCGGCTACCCGGACGCGGCGCGCGACCGGTTCGTGACCACGGACGGGGAGATGCTGGTCGACCTCCGCCGCGCGGGCGGGGTGAGCGGCGCGATCGTGAACGCGCTGCTCGGCCGCCGGCTCTACAAGCGGGCCTTCGGGCTCCGCTCCGTCTCGGGCGTTGCGCGGGCGCGGTGGCGCCAGCTCGTCTACCATCCCGAGCGGCGGCGCGCGCTCGAGGACGAGGTCGCCGGCCGTGTCGGCCTCGCGCGCGGGGAGGTCGCGGTCGACCTGGCCGGGCTCGACCCCCGCGGGGACCCCGCGCGCGATTGGGCGCGGGTCGGGCTCCTGGTCGACGGCCGGGTCACGTTCCCGTTCCGCACCGCGGGTCCGTGGCGGACGCTGGTCACGCGCCCGCCCGCCGACTGGGCCGTCAGCTTCTACGTCGTGCCGCGCGGGCGGTCGCGCGCCGCCGAGTGGCTGGCGCGGCACGGCGCGGAGCTCGCGTAGCCGGCGCCTCCGGGCTCGGCCGGGATTCGTACCACAGTACCCGCGACCACTCCCGGTCGGACACCGGCAGGACGGAGAGCCGACCGAACCGGACGAGCGGGAACGACGCGAGGGACGAGTCGGCCTTCAGTTCCGCGAGGCCCACCGGCCGGCGGAGCGGGCGCACGGCCCGCAGGAGGACCGACCAGGAGCCCCGGTCGTCCGACGGGTCCGGGTGGGGAGCGCCCGCGACGCGCGCGATCCCGACGCACCGGCGCTCGTCGCCCGTGTGGTAGACGATCGCCTCGTCGCCCGGTGCCATCGACTTCAGGTGACGCAGCGCGAGCGCGTTGTGGACGCCGTCCCACTCCGTCGTGCCGTCCCGGACCAGGTCGGACCACGAGTAATGCGAGGGCTCCTCCTTCACCAGCCAGCGCGCCATCGCCGCGGCTACGCACCCCGCCGTAAGGCGGCTCCCCCCGCTCAGCCGAGCACGATCCCCTGCGGGGAGATGACGAACGGGCGACGCTCGGGGTCGTGCGCGGCGCCCCGCATCCGGACGATCTTGAGCTGCCGGACGGAACGGTCCGCGATCCACTTGCGCGTCAGAAGGACCTCGCCGCGCGTCAGGATCTCCTCGGCGGTCAGGACCGCCGGGTCGCTCGGGGTCGCCGTGATGAGCGTCGTCGTGCCGGACTCCGACAGGAACCGGAGCAGCGACTGGATCTCGGTCCGCTCCGCTTGCGGGTCGACGGACGATTTCACCGCGAAGCGTCGGACGGACGTGATCGAGTCGACCACGACGCGACGGAACGGCGTGCCCTGCATCTGCTGGCGGAGCTTCAACTGGATCGACTGGATCGAGATGTCCTCGGCGTCCGCCGACCGCTTCGTTTCCTGCGACATCTCGCGCATCGTCTTCAGATCGTTCATCGCGCGGATCTCCTGGACCGCGGCGCTCCGCTTGATCGCCCGCGTCCCCGGGTTCGCGTCCAGCGTCTTCACGGCCGAGAGGTCCCACCCGAACGAGCGGACGTTCTCGAGGATCTCGGACGGGGGCTCGTCTACCGCGACCAGGAGCACGTCCTCGCCGCGCCGCAGACCTTCCAGGAGGAAGGTGAGCCCGAGGAGCGTCTTGCCGCTGCCGGTACCTCCGGTGACGAGGTACGGCCGCCCGGCGATCAGCCCGCCGCCGAGCATCCGGTCGAGCCCGGGGGTGCCGGTCGAGACGCGCTGTTCGGCGAGCGGGTCGACCCAGCTCATGCGCCCTCCGGAGGAGAGGGATTCGGCGGCGGGTCGGCCGCCACGGGGGGATCCGGCCGTTCGACCATCGCCCCAGCCGGCACCGCGACCACCTCGGCCGCGACCACCGACGGCGCCTTCCGCTTCCGCGGCGCGCGGCGTTTCGGCTTCGCGGGCGTCGTATCGGGCGGAACGACCTCACCGGTGGCCGGCGGGGAGGCGGTCGGTTCGGGCGTCGGAGGCGCCGCCCCGTCGAGCGCCGGGGCCGGCTCCTTGACGACCTTCTTCCGGGGGGTCGTGGTCCGGCGGCGCTTCTTCGGCGCCGCCGGAGTCTCGGACGCCCCGACCTCCGCCGGGATGACGGGGACCGACGGTACGGCGGGTTCGTGCGGAGTCGCCACCGGCGGTGCGACCGCGATGGACGTCGGAACGGCTGCGGAGGGGACCGGGGTCGTCGGGAGCGCTCGCTCCTCCGCGCGCGCCTCCGACGGCGCGTCGATCGGAGCGGTCAGCGGCGTCGGTTCGGGAACCGTTCCGTGCAGGAGAAGCGGGGGCGCCACGGGGAGCGGCGGGGGGGCATCGGCCGCCGGCAACTCCGGAACGACCCCCACGTCGGGGAGCCCGGGAGGGGCCCCCGGCGTCGGTGCGGCGGGGGCCTCCGCGGACGGGGGTTCGGGAGACGGCGCCGGCGATGGGTTCGGGGCCGCCGGAGCGGCCCGAAGTTCGGTCGGCGCCGGCTCGGGAGCGGGGACCGGAGGCGGGGTCGGCGGTGCGACCAGTCCGAGGAACCGGCTCAGCTGCGAGGTGAGCGCCTCCCGCGGCGGCAGCTCGGTCGGCGCGATGCCGGCGCGAGACCCTTCCGCACGCTGGCGGATGCGGCGAAACGCCGCCTCGGCGTCGTCGGAGCGCGGAATCGGCGGCGAGGGCCCTTCCAGGAGCGACTCGGCGAGTCCGACCGTCAGCGCGGTGGCCCGCGCCAGGTGCGTCGAAACTTCGTCCATCACGTTCGCGGTCGCCGCGCCGAGGGCGGTCTCCACCTCGGTGCGCACGGGGGTGACGTCCACGCCGACCGCGACCAAGTCGCGGACCTCCTCCGTCAGCGGGTCGAGCAGGGAGACGAACCCGGGGGGAACGGGCGCCGGCGGGGAGACGGCGACGACCGGGACGATCGGCTCGAGGATCTGCCGGGTGTCCCGCGAGATCGTGACGTCGAGGTTGATGTCGATCCCGCGCGGCCCGATCCGGTACGGGTGGAGCCGGACGTCGTGCGGGCTCCCGCGGAACTTCTCGACGCCGATCGCCCGCACCGACATTCCATCGAGCTCCCAGCGGAAGAGCCGGATCTCCCCCCGCGCGAGCATCCGCTCGGGCGTGTCGAGGTCCTCGAGGGGGGACTCCACGGTGAGGAGCGTGGTGACGCGGAGGTCGGACAGGAACCGGAGGAACGTCTGCGCCCCCGCGGTCGGGTCGAACCCTTTCATGCAGAAGTACTGGAGCGCCGTCAGCGAGTCGATCACGACCCGCGTGTAGTTCCGCCGGAGCACCTCCGTCCGGAGCATCTGCTCGAGCGCGGTGATGGTGACCTCGACGCTCGAGAGCTCGGGGGTCCGTCGGATGTCGGGCGGCACGATGCCGAACGGTGTCGCGCTGCGGACCGACGCGATGTCCTTGAACGGCGTCCGCTCGTACCGCATGATGTCCGGGATCGCGTCGAACACTTCCACGCGGTCGAGGTCCGGCTGGAGCGCCCGGTGGTTGACGCGGGCCTCGTTGGGCGGTTCCTCCAGGGTGACGAGCAGGACGTGCTCGCCCCGCCGGGCGCCCTCGCAGAGGAACTGGAGCGCGAGGGTCGTCTTTCCGGTCCCCGAGGCGCCGACGATCAGGTACGGCCGCCGCGGGACGAGGCCGCCCTCGAGCATCGCGTCCAGGCCGGGGTTGCCGGTCGAAACGCGGCCGTCGGGGGGACGGGCCCCCGGGCTCTCCGCGGCCACTCCGAACTTCTCCTCGCGACCCTCGGGCGTCGCGACGGGCGTTGCATGGCGGTCCGTGCTTCAAGAACTTTCGCCGGCTCGCGCGGCGCCGTCCGCAAGCGCTAATATCGACGGTCCGCCCGGCTCCGCGCGATGACCCGGACCGTGTCGGAAGGCCCCACGCGGATGCGCGCCCTGGCGGCGAGCCTGCCGACCGGGCTCCTCGAGGGGTTCCGCGCCGGCCACGAGCTCGCGCTGCCGACCGACGGCACGTCGCCGCGCGTCTACGCCGTGGGAATGGGCGGGTCGGGGATCGCCGCCGACCTCGCGCGCGGAATCGTCGACGCCGAGAGTTCGGCGAGCCTCACCGTCGTCCGCGCCCCCGAACTGCCCCGTTCGGTCGACGCGAACTCGCGGGTCGTCCTGTTGAGTTACTCCGGAAACACGTGGGAAACCGTACGGTCGTACGAAGTGGCCGGTCGACTCGGCGCCGCGCGGACCGTCATCACGTCGGGCGGCGTGCTCGCGGAGCGGGCCGCCGAGGACGACGTGCCGATCCTCCCGGTACCGCCGGGGATGCCCCCCCGGTCCGCGGTCGGGCACCTGTTCGGGGGGATGCTCGGGCTCCTCGACCCCCTCTTTCCCGAGACCAACGAGACGCGGATCGCGAAAGTCGCCGAGCGCACGCGGTCGTTGATCGGCGCCTACGGGCGGGCCCGCGGGCCGGCGGCCTCGCTGGCCGAAACGGTCGGCGACCGCTTTCCGTTCGTCTACGCGGAGTCGAACTTCCTCGCGCTCGCCCGCCGGTGGAAGACCCAGATCGAGGAGAACGCGAAGCGGATCGCGGCGTTCGACGAGGTGCCCGAGCTGTTCCACAACGCGCTGGTCGGATGGGATGCGACCGGTGCCCGCGAGGCCGCGCGGGTCGCCGTCCTCCTGCTCGAGTGGTCCGGCGAAGCCGCGGCGACGCGGAAGAGCCTGCGCTACCTCGAGCGGCTGCTGGGCGAACGGGGTGTGCCCGTGGAGCGCGTGCTCCTCCCGTCCGACGACCGGCTCGAAGCGCTGGTCGGGGGGATCGCGCTCGGGGACCATCTCAGCCTATTCCTCGCCGACCGTCGGAAGGTCGACCCGTACCCGGTCGACGCCATCACGCGGCTGAAGGCGGCGATCGGCGGCCCGAAGCCGAAGACCCGCTGAGCCGGTCGAGACCGCCGGGCGCCCCCCGGCGCCGCGCGCGGCGGAACCATGATAAGACCGGAACCTTCGCGGACTCGGGTGCTGAGGTAGCCTAGCTCGGCCAAGGCGCCAGATTCGAGATCTGGTGATGCGTATGCATCGCGGGAGTTCAAAGGGAGCGGCGCCCCCGGGCCCCCCTCCGGAAACTCTCCCCCTCAGCGCCTCCCCTCCGGGCGTCCGAATCACCGTCGAACTGACTCGGGCCGGTCGGGTCGAACTTCGGGAGCTCGAGGTACCGTCGGGGACGCTCGTCCGGGCGATGCTGCGCGCCGTCGGCCAGCGGGGGGAGGGGTGCGCCGTCCTCGTGGACGGCACGCCGATCCCGCTCGACACCCCGTTGACGGGAGCCGTCCGCCTGACCGTCGTGCCGACCTTCTCGGGCGGTTAATCGTCGCCCCGCCTCGGCGGTGGAGCACAAAAGAGGTTAAGGTCCGAACCGCCGTCTCTCCGACTGTACTGGAGCCGCACGTGCCGTCCAGTTGTCCCATCTGCGAGCAACCTATCGCGCAGACCGCCGCGCACTGCTCGGTCTGCGGGTTCCCGACCGGCCTCGCCATCGAGGGGCTCCGTTCGCTCGACCTGCCGAGCGCCGAGGAACCGTCCGCGGGACCGAACGGGGGCGCGGCCGTCGCGGCCCTGGCCGCCGACCCCCGCCCGAGCCCCGAGGCCGAACTGAACGCGACCATCAGCCGGTCGCTGCGCGAGAAGATGGAGGTCCTGCGCGACCTCGGCCGCGGCGCCCCCGACGTGACCAACGAATTGTGCGAGGCCGCGCTGAGCGAGGCGGAGGGCCGGGTCGCCCAGGCGCTCGACATCCTCCGGTCGGCCCAGCAGCGCCTCGAGACGCAGACCGACGAAGTGGTCGCCCGACGGGTCACGGCGCTCGAGGAGCGGCGGCTCGCGCTGCAGAAGGCCGGGGTCCGGTTCGCGATCGGCGGCGACCTCGACCACCTCCGCGAGGCCGTCGAGGGGGGGGAGCGGGAGGAAGCCGCGGTCCGCCTGGTCGAGGCGGAGCGTCGCCTGGGGCAGTTCGAGTCGGACTGGAAGGGACTCCAGGGACTCCTCGCGCAGATCGAGGGCCTCCGCAGCGAGGCGGCGGAGCTCGGGATCCCGCTCGGCGAGATCTCCGGCGAGCTCGAGACGATCCGCGAGAAGCTCGGGGCGCCCGACCTCTCGGAGGAGGTCCTCGACACGCTCGCCCAGGACGCGGCCCAGACGCTGATGCTGTTGCACGAGGCGATCCCGACCTCGCTCGAGTCGGAGCTGGCCGCCCACGAGAAGCGGCTCGACCAGTTCCCCGAAGACCACGCGCCGAGCGCGGCCGCCCGGCGGCTGCACGTCGAGGCGACCCGCCACCTGAAGAAGGGGCGATTGAGCGAGGCCGTCCAGAGCGTCCGCGAGCTCCGACGCCAGCTCGAGGAACTCGAGAAGGAGGCGGCGGAGAGCGCCGGCGCGCCCGCCGCGGTGACCGCCCCGGTCGAGACCGAGGAGCAGACGCTCGAGCGCCTTCTCCGCAAGGCCCGCAGCCTCGCGGCGCGCGTCCGGACGTTGCCCCCCGACTCCGAGTCGGCCCGCGAGGCCGCGATCCAGATCCGCGAGGCGACCGAGCACCTCCGGGCGCGGGAGCTCGCGGAGGCCGACCTGACGCTGAGCCGCCTGATGCGCGTCCTCGCGTACGAGGAGCCGCGGTAGGCGATGAGCCCGCCCGACCCGCCCCCCGTCATCGACCTCCGCCCGCGCCTCCAGCTCCTGATGGAGGAAGGCCGTACCCTCGAGGCGGAGGGGCTGCCGTTCCCGTCCGTCCAGATCCAGGCGGCGTTCGAGGAAGGGCTCGCGGAGTCGCCCGCGACGGCCGAGAAGGTGCTGAAGCGCGCCGAACTGTTGCTCCGCCGGGTCCGTCAGGACTGGACGTGGGTCCGCGAACTCCTGCGGCGCGCGGACGAGCTTCGCGCGATCGCCACAACCATCGGCGTCGACGTCATCCACCTGGACGCCCGCGTCGGCAACCCGCGGGTCCGCCTGCGCAGCGAGCCGTTGAGCTCGGGCTCGCTCGAAAAGGCGGCCGCCAGCGCCTCCCTCGCGCTCGCGGTCCTCAACGACGCGGTGCCGAAGTTCTGCGTGCAGGACGCACAGAAGCTCGGCACGTCCATCCGCCGCGCCCGCGACCGGGGCGAGGACGTCCGGGAGGCGGCCGCTTCGTTCTCCCGACTCCTGATGGCGATCCAGGACCAGAACCTCCCGACGGTCGCGCAGCGGCTGGTCGAGACGCGCAAGGCCGTCGCGCGGATCCCGCGGGCGCCCGCCCTCCCGGAGTTGACCCCGCAGGAAGAGGCGGAGATCCTGCTCGAGGCGCGGAACCTCGCGCGTCGGCTCCAGCGGATCAAGGGGAAGGCGCGGGACGCGAGCAGCGCGGCCCGGCTGATGACCCAGGTGCGCGCCGCGCTCAGCGAGGACCGGCGGTACGGCACGCCCGAGGAGGAGATTGAGGCGCTCTGGCTCGAGGTCGACCGACTGACGAAGGAGAAGAAGCTCTCCTCGGCCGGGCCGCCGCTCGCGAGCCCGCTCGGCGCCGCGGTGTCGCCCCCGGAGCTCGCCCCGTCGTCGGGGGCCCCGACGCCGGCGCTCGCGAACGGGGAGCCCTCTGGGTCGGACGAGGACACCGCGGGTCCGGCGGATCGCCGACCGTCGCTCTACGTCCCGTACGTGCCACCGGAGTCGGAGACCGCCGGGCCGGACGACGGGAGCGGCGCCGCCGGTTCCGCCCGAACGCGCGGTCGCCCGAGGCCTCGACCGTAACCCTTTAATACCTATCGCAAGTCGTTTATACCACTTGTCGCGAGGGGGCGCGCGACCGGCAGCTCGGGATGTCGGCACCGTGGTCGCCGTGACCCCGACCGGGTTTCTGACGGTGCGCGCGGCCGGGCCCGACGTCGCGCCCGAGGGTACCACTGTGACCGACCCGCGGGGCGGCCTTTCGGGCCGCGTCGTGCGGGTGTTCGGTCCGGTCGCCCGGCCGTACTACAGCGTCCGCCCGCGACGTCCGCCCACGCCAGCCGAAGGGGTCGCGCTGATCGGCGCGACGGTCGTGCGGGAATGAAGGGAACCGAAACGGTCGAGAACGAGGAGCCGCCGACGAACGAGGAGAAGCCGGCCGCGCGCCCGGAGGACCTCGCGGTCCCGACGCGCTGCACGAGCTGCGGCTCGAACCACCTGACGCGCGACTACGAGAAGGGCGAGCTCGTCTGCGACGAATGCGGCCTCGTGCTCGAGGAGTCGATGATCGACCAGGGTCCGGACTGGCGCGCGTTCGACGCCGAGCAGGGCGAGAAGCGGGCCCGCACCGGCGCACCGACCACCCTCACGATCCACGACAAGGGTCTCTCGACGGAGATCGGCTGGAAGAACCGCGACCCGTACGGCAAGTCAATCCCGACGCGCAACCGCGCCCAGCTCTACCGCCTCCGCAAGTGGCAGCGCCGGATCCGCGTGTCGAACGCGACCGAGCGGAACCTCGCGTTCGCGCTCGCCGAGCTCGACCGCATCGCGAGCGGGATGTCGCTCCCGCGGAACGTGCGGGAGACCGCGGCGATGATCTACCGCAAGGCCGTCACGCGGAACCTGATCCGCGGCCGGTCGATCGAGGGCGTGGTCGCGGCGTCCCTCTACGGGAGCTGCCGCCAGTGCAACGTCCCGCGGACGTTGGACGAGATCGCCTCCAAGTCCCGGATCGGCCGCAAGGAGATCGGGCGGACGTACCGGTTCATGACCCGCGAGCTGCACCTCAAACTGATGCCGACGCGGCCGCAGGATTACATCCAGCGGTTCTGCTCCGAGTTGAAGCTGAAGGGCGAGATCCAGACGCGGGCGAACGAGATCCTGAAGGAGGCGACCGAGCGCGAGCTGACGAGCGGTCGCGGGCCGACCGGGGTCGCCGCCGCCGCGATCTACATCGCGAGCGTCCAGTGCGCGGAGCGGCGGACGCAGCGCGAGGTCGCCGAGGTCGCGGGCGTGACCGAGGTGACGATCCGTAACCGGTACAAGGAGCTCACGGAGAAGCTCAACCTCCGCGTGATGCTGTAGGCGTCGTCCGTCGGCGGACCCGGCGCCCCGCCACGCTCTTCTAGCCGCGGCCGCTCGTCGGCTCGTGGCCCGCCCGATCGCGATCGCGGTGTTCGTCTCCGGCGAGGGGACGACCCTCGACGCGCTCGCGGAGCTCGTGCTCGGCGACCACCTCCCCGCGCGGATCGCGCTCGTGGTCGCGGACCGCCCGCACGCGCCGGCGATCGAGCGGGCCCGGCGGCGCGGGCTGCCGACCCTCGTCCTGCCGTCCCACGGGGTCGACCTCGCCCGCTGGTCCGCCCAGGCGACGGACGAGCTCGCCCGCCGCTCGGTCGAGCTGGTCGTCCTCGCGGGGTTCCTCACGATCCTGCCGCCCGAATTCCTCGCCCATTGGCGGGGCCGGACGATCAACGTCCACCCGTCGCTCTTGCCGAAGTACGGCGGCCCGGGGATGTACGGCGACCGGGTCCACCGGGCGGTCCTCGCCGCCGGCGAGGCCGAGAGCGGCGCGACCGTCCACCTCGTCACCGGCGACCTCGACCGCGGTACGCCGCTCGACCAGGAGCGGGTCGCCGTCGTCGCCGGCGACACGCCCGCGACGCTGCGCGCCCGGCTCCACCCGGTGGAGGTCCGCCTGCTCGCGACGACGATCCGCCGCTTCGCGGAGGGCGCGCTGCCGCTGCCCTATCCGGAGCGGGCCGGCTCGCCGGCCGCGCGGTGAACCGGCGGCGCCGGCGCCGCCGGCATCAGGTCGACGAGGCGCGTCCGCCGCTCGGGCAGCGCGACGCGCAGGACGTGCTTCGTCGTCTTCGGCGGGAACAGTCGGCCGTCGCGGCCGCGCGACTCGACCTCGGCCTTCGAGATCGGCGGCCCGGCGGACCAGCGCTCCAGCACGATCACGTCGGACGTGTAGTCGAACACCCACGCCGGGATCCGTTCCGCGCCGAGCCGGCGCATCGCCGCGACGCGGTGGTGGCCGTTGAGAATCACCCAGGAGCCGTCCGCGACCCAGATCGGGTTGTCGAACTCCCCGAGCGCGCGGATGGTGCGCGCGAGCTCGGGCACGTCCCCCGCGTCGATCTCCTCGTGCGCGCGCAGGTCCGCGAGCGGCACCAACCGGAACGCGTACGGCTCGCTCACGACGCGCTCCCGCGCCGGGCTTCGTCGACCGCCCGCCGCACGTAGACGCCGATCATCCGCTTGCGGTAATCCGGCAGGAGGAACGTGTTGTGCACGGGGCGAAGCTGGCGCATCACCTCGTCCGCGAGCGCGCGGAGGCGGTCGTCGGAGAGCGCGCTCCCGACGAGCGGCTCCGTCAGCGCGTCGAAGCGGCGCGGGTGGGGCTCGACCCCGCCGACCGCGAGCCGCAGCGACGCGACCCGGTCCCCGTCCCACCGGCCCGCCACCGCGACGCCGAGTTCGGGGAAGTCGTACGACGGGCGGACGCGGAGCTTCTTGTACCGGCCGTGGAGGCCGCGGGACGCGGCGGGGACGTGGACCGCGACCAAGAGTTCCCCCGGCGCGAGGTGGACGCGGCGGATCCCGTCCCCCGCGGCGTCGTAGAGCGCCTCCAAGGGACGTCGGGACCGTCCCGCGGGGCCCGCGACCTCCACCTCGGCGTCCAGCGCCATCAGCGCCGGTGCGAGGTCGCCCGAGAACGTCGCGTAGCACTTCTCCTTCTGCGGCACGACGTGGCAGCGGTCCCCGTCGGCCTTGAGGCAGAAGCCGAGGCTCTCGCGCCAGAAGTAGCTCTGGTTGAAGAAGAAGCACCGGGTCTCGACCAATAGGTTCCCCCCCACGGTGCCCGACGCGCGGACGAGCGGCGTCGCGACCTCGCCGACGGCGTCCGCGAGCACCGGGTACTCGGCGCGGATCGCCGGGTCGTCGTCCAGCTCCGCCAGCCGTTCCATCGCCCCGAACCGTCCGGCGCCGTGCCCCCGCAACTCGCCGACGTCCTCGAGGGCGATGAGGTTCGGGCGCAGGTTGAGGTGCATCTTGTAGTTCGGCAGGAGGTCCGTCCCGCCGGCCAGATAGTCGAACCGGCCGGCGAGCGAGCCCGCGAGCCGCACGGTCTCGTCGACCGACGTCGGACGGTGGAGCGCGAACGGGTCCAGGTGCATCGCTAGTGGCCCTTCCAGGGCCGTCCCTCCTTCGCCCGCAGGTCGAGGCCGCGGAGCACGCGGTCCGGCGTGATCGGCAGCTCGGTGAACCGGACCCCGATCGCGTCGTAGAGCGCGTTCCCGACGGCGGGGAGCGTCGCGATAAGCGGCCCCTCGCCGGCCTCCTTCGCGCCGAACGGCCCTTCCGGGTCGTCCTTCCCGACCAGGAGGATCTCGACGTCGGGCATCTGCTGCGGCATCGGGATCTTGTACTCGAGGAGCGACGGGTTGAACAGGCGCGCCCCGCGATAGTTCATCGACTCGCCCATCACCTGGCCGAGCCCCATGTGGATCGAGCCCTGGATCTGGCCCTCGACCGCGAGTCGGTTGAGCGCCCGGCCGCAGTCGAACGCCGCCCAGATCTTCTCGACCTTGTATTCGCCGGTCTCGACGTCGACCGCGAGCTCCGCGACGTACGCCGCGAACGAGTAGGCCGGCGCGGTCCCGGCGCGCGCCCCCTTGAACGAGCCGCCCATGGAGGGCGAGCGGTAGTTGCCGCTCGCGGTGAGCGCCCCGCGCGTCTCCATCGCGCCGTGGAGCGCCTCGAGGAACGTCACCCCCTGTTCGGGGGCGTCGCGCCGGTAGTAGCGCTCGTGGCCGACCGCGACCCGGTCGGGGGTCGTGCCGAGGAGCTGGGCGGCGGCCTCGAGGAGGGGGACGAGCAGCGACTCCGCGGCCGCCTTCGCCGCGTTCCCCATCATGAACGTCACCCGGCTCGAGTACGACCCGAGGTCGATCGGGCTGACGTCCGAGTCGACCCGCTGGACGTGCACGCGCTCGAGGTCGACCCCGACCACTTCGGCGACGATCGCCGCGAGCAGCGTGTTCGAACCCTGGCCGATGTCCGCCTGCATCGAGTGGACGGCGATCCCGCCGTCCATGTCGACCTTCAGGTGGACGGTCGACTGCGGCATCTTCGGCGTGAAGTGGATCGGGCTGTTGGACCCCGAGATGTAGAACCCGCACCCGAGCCCGATGCCCCGCCCGTACGGGAGGCGCCGGAACTTCTCCGCCCACCCGCTCTTCGCCCGCACGGCCTCGAGGCACTCGCGGAACGAGGTCGACGTGATGCGGAACTGGTTGACCGTGACCGAGTTGGGCGGGAGGGCGTTCCGGAGCCGGAGGTCGAACGGGTCGACCCCGGTCTCCTCGGCGAGGATGTCGAGCGCGAGCTCGATCGAGTAGCGGAGGTTCGTCCCCCCGTGCGCCCGCATCGCGCCGGAGGGGGGCTTGGTCGTGTACACGCGGCGGCCCTTGTACCGGAAGTTCGGGACGCGGTACGGCCCCATCGACAGCACGCCGTTGTAGTACGTCGTGACCGTACCGAACGAGCTCCACGCGCCGCCATCGATCAGCGCCTCGATGTCGTAGGCGACGATGTTCCCGTCGCGGTCGAGGGCGATCTTCACGTCGTTCTGGGTCGGGTGGCGGCCGTGGTTCGTGTAGAAGACGTCCTCGCGGTCGAACAGGACCTTGACCGGCCGGCCGGTCTCGATCGCGAGGGCGGCGCAGACGATCTCGTGCGGCAGCGGGTCGGACTTCCCGCCGAAGCCGCCGCCCACTTCGGGCTTGACGACGCGGATCCGGTGCATCGGGATCCCGAGCACCTCCGCGAGCGCCCGGTGGAGGTAGTGCGGCACCTGGGTCGCGCTCCAGACCGTGAGGCGGCCGTCCGGCGTCGACTCCGCGATCGTGACGAGCGGCTCGGTGAACGCATGGGTCACCCCGGCGAACGTGCCGCGGACGCGCGCGGTATGGGCCGCGCCGGCGAACGCGGCGTCCACGTCCCCGAAATGCTGGAGTACCTCCTTCTGGATGTTCGAACCGTTCAGCCCGCGCGCGTGGATCGGCTCGGCGACCGGCTGGACCCCCATCCGGGGGTCCGAGTACTCCGGCAGCGGCTCGACTTCCGCGCGGATCAGCGCCAAGGCGGCCTCCGCCGTCCGCTCGTCCTGCGCGGCCACGGCCGCGATGATGTCGCCGATGTACCGCGACTTTCCGACCGCGATGGCGGTCTCGTCGTGCGTGATCGGCAGCACCCCGAACGGGGTCGGGTACTTCTCCCCCGTCAGGACGGCGTACACGCCCGGCAGCGCGCGCGCCCGGGAGACGTCGAGCGCGACGAGCCGCGCGTGGGGCCACGGCGCGCGGAGGACCCGGCCGACCAGCATCCCCGGTCGCTGGATGTCGTCGGTGTACTCGGCCCGCCCCGTGACCTTGAGCGGCCCCTCGACGTAGGGGATCCGTCCCCCCAGGAGGCGGGCCGACGGGGGCGGCGCCGTCGCGTTCACGCGCCGTCCTTCGCGGCGGTGGCGATCGCCTCGACGATCTTCGTGTAGCCGGTGCAGCGGCAGAGGTTCCCGGCGATCGCCCGCTCGATCTCGGCGCGGGACGGGTGCGGGTGGTCGCGCAGGAGCGCGGTCGCCGTGACGATGAACCCGGGGGTGCAGAACCCGCACTGGGTCGCGCCGGATTCGACGAACGCGCGCTGCACCGGCGAAAGTCCCTGCGGCGGGGAGATCCCTTCGATAGTCGTCACGTCGTGGCCGTCGGCCAGGCGGGCGAGCGTGAGGCAGCTCAGCGTAGGTCGACCGTCGACCAGGACCGTGCAACAGCCGCACGTCCCGAGGTCGCAGCCGCGCTTCGTTCCGGTGAGGTGGAGATCGTCGCGAAGGAGGTCGAGCAGGATCCGGGCCGGCTCGCACGGCGCCACCACGGGGTGGCCGTTGAGTCGCATCCTAAGCAGGCCGGCTTCCGACATCGCGCTCCGGGGCGGACGCGCGGGCATCACGCGCACGAGTACGTAAGTCGTCGGGGTGCATTTCGCGGACGATCTCCGCGACGATGCTCACCGCGATCTCGGGAGGGCTCTGGGCCCCGATCGGCAGCCCGACGGGCGTGCGGACGCGCGCGAGCGATTCGCGCGATGCACCGCGTTCCCGCAGTTTCGCGAACAGGTGCTCGCGCTTCGACGCGCTCGCGATCAGCCCGATGGCGTTCGGGAACCGATGGAGCGCCACGTCGAGCACCTCGAGGTCCTTCAGCGCGTCGTAGCCGAGGAGGTAGAGGTGGGTGAACTCCTCCGGCGCGAAGACGTCGAACAGATCCCGCGGCGCGACCACCTCGCGACGGTCGGCCGTCGGAAATCGGTCGGCGCCGACCCAGTCGGGGCGGTCGTCGGCGACCGAGTAGTCGTATTCGAGCGTCGGAAGGACCGCCGCGAGGGACTGGGCGACGTGGCCCCCGCCCCACAGGAGGAGATTCGGTCGGGCCGGCACGAACTCGACCGCGATCTCGACCGAGCCGCCGCACAGACTCGGAAGCCCCGCCGGCTTCCAGGCCGCGAGGTCGAAGTGGTGGAGCCCGCCCGCGCGCCGGTCTATCGCTTCGACCGCGAGCCGCCGCACCTCCTCCTCGAGCGCCGCGCCGCCGACGGTCCCGACCGAGGAGCCGTCCGAGCGGACGATCATCGACGCGCCGAGCTTGCCCGGCACCGATCCGCTCGTCGATACGACCGTCGCGCGCGCGAACGCCTGGTGGGCGTCGAGGAGCCGCAACGCTTCGCGCAGTTGGCGTCGGTCCACTAGTACCCTCCTCGACGTTCCCACTCGCGGAACGCCGCGCGGTACTCCTCGGGAGTGTCGACGTTCGCGACCACGCCGGGGTCGTCGACCTCGACGCGCCGGACCTGGGGTCCGAACTCCGGGAGGAGCGAGCGCAACGGGGCGTCCGGTCGCAGGTCGAGGACGTCGCGTCGCACCGACGCCCGCCAGAGGACCGGATGCCCCCCCTTTCCCTCGAACACCGGGGTGAACCAGACCGCGAGCAGGTCCTCGTCCCGCGCCCGCAGGAGGGACTCGACCGTTCCCCGCCCGACGAACGGGTGGTCGACCGGCCAGAGCAGGATGTCGCGGTCGTCCGGCATCGCCTCGACGCCGGCCTGGACGGAGGCGGTCCGCCCTTCGTGCCAGCGCGCCGCGTCGACCAGCTCGGCGTCGAGGCCGCGCAGCTCGTGCGCGATCGCGCTCGCGTGCGGTCCGACGACGACCAGCACCGGATCCAGGTCGACCATGTGGCTGAGTTCGACCAGGCGACGGACGCCGCTGACGCCGCCGACCGGCAGGAGCGCCTTCGGGTCGCCGCCGAAACGGCGGGACTCCCCTCCGCTCAGGATGATCGCACCGGTGCTCATCGACGGGGACTCCGCGCGGTCACGCACCCTTCCATCGCCGGGTGGATAGTTAAGGCGGCCGGCGCCCCGACGGCCCGTCGGCGCGCCCGCGTCCGTGCGACCCCCTAGCGCGCTGCGACTTCGCGCGAAGGAAGGTAGTTATACGGCATTCGCCGAACGGAGATTCGCAGCCCGGCGCGCCCTCCTCCCGAGGGCCCCGACGCTGCACCAGGGCGGAACACGGGACCGGGAAAGACCCCACCGGGGATGGGGCGGCCCTCCGACGCGATCGACGATCGGGGGGCCTCGTCGCCGCCCCCCGCACCGTGCGTTCTGCCGAGACGTTCGGGGGTTCGGAATTAAATACCCGAGCCGGGTGGCCGCGCCACTCCATGACCCACCCGTCGGACGTTCCCGTCTCCGCGTTCCTGCCGCGGCTCGCGGGCGAGCTCAAGAGCCGTCAGGCCGTCCAACCGCCCCCCTGGGCGGCGTTCGCGAAGACCGGTGTCCACAAGCAACGCGCCCCGACCCAACCCGACTGGTGGTACCTGCGGTCCGCCTCGGTCCTGCGGAAGATCTACCTCCACGGCGACATCGGGATCGTCCGGCTGAGCGCCGAGTACGGCGGCAAGCGGGACCGCGGCAGCGCGCCGTACCACGCGCGGCGCGGGTCGCGCGCGGTGCTCCGCGAGATCGTGCAGCAGCTCGAGAAGTCGGGCCTGCTCCAGCCGTACAAGACGCGCGGCCGCCGGGTGAGCCCGGCCGGCATGAAGCTCCTCGACACGGTCTCCCGGGACCTCCTCACGCAGCTCGCGAAGGAGCGCCCCGAACTCGCCAAGTACCTCTAGCGGCCGTACCGGACGGGGAGGCGGTCGATCGATGGCGCCCGCGGGGGATGCGGAGCTCGAGGAGCTCCGGCGCCGCCGGATGCGCCAGATCCAGGACCTCCAGGCTTCGGACGCCGCCAACTCCCAGGCGTACGCCGCCCAGGACGCCGAGATGCAGCGGCGGGAGCAGGAGCGCTCCGAGATCCTCCGACGCTTGCTCACGCCCGAGGCGCGGGAGCGGCTCGGGCGGATCCGCCTCGCGAAGCCGGACGTCGCCGCCGCGGTCGAACAGCAGCTGATCGCGCTCGCGGCGAGCGGACGGATCCAGCGGGCGATCGACGACGCGACCCTGCGCGCCCTGCTCGAGCGGATCGCTCCCGAGCGGCGCGAGATCCATATCACACGGCGGTAGCGGAGAGGAAACGATGGCGAATCGCAGGAAGAGCTTGGCGCGGAAGATCCGGTTGTTCCGGGTCGTGAAAGGGAACCGGCGGGTACCGGCCTGGGTGATGCAGCGGACGAGCCGCCGGGTGACGCGGCATCCGAAGCGCCACTCGTGGAAGCGCGGCCACCTGCACAAGTAGGACGGTCGGACGATGCCCGCAAAATCCACCCCGAGCCGCCGCATCGAGGAGCTCGAGCGCGAGTACGTCATCCCGCTGCGCGCGAGCATGCACCAGCCGTCCCGGCGCCGGCGCGCCGGGCACGCGCTCGAGACCGTGCGCCGGTTCGTCGTCCGGCACATGAAGGGGAAGCCGGAAGACGTCTGGATCGACCCCCGACTGAACGAGCACATCTGGGAGCGGGGGATCCAGCACGTCCCGCCCCAGGTCCGCGTCAAGGCGATCCGCTTCGAGGACGGCCTCATCGAGGTCGACCTCCTCGAGGCCGAGTAGCGTCGGAGGCGAGAGACCTCGCGTGCCGGTCGGACGCACGCTCTTCGGCGGCAGCCCCTACCTCGGCGTCTACCTGCGCGTCGGCGAGCGGGTGGCGGTCGGTCCGCCCGACCTTCCGCTCGCGCTCGAACGGGACCTCGCCCGGCTCCTGGGCGTGCGGGTGGTGAAGACGACGGTCTTCGACAGCGAGGTCGTCGGGGCGCTGGTCGCCGGCAATTCGCACGGGCTGGTCGTCGGCGACGAGCTCGACCCCGAGGAGCGCGCGACCCTCGAGGAGGTCGGGCCGGTCTCGGTCGTCCGCCACCGGCAGAACGCGATGGGGAACAACGTGCTCGCGAACGACGCGGGAGCGCTCGTCCACCCCGAGATGTCGGAGGAGGCGGCGGCCGCGGTCGGGCGCGCGCTCGGGGTGCCGACCGAGCGCGGGACGATCGCCGGCCTCGGGACGGTCGGGATGCTGGGCGTCGCGACCAACAAGGGCGTCGTGCTCCACCCGAAGGCGACCGAGCGCGAGGCGAGCGCGGTCCGGGACCTCTTGCGCGTCCCCGTCCACCGCTCGACCGCAAACTTCGGCGTGCCGGTCGTCGGCGCGTGCGTGGTCGCGAACTCGACGGGGTTCCTGGTCGGGCGGCCGACCACCCCGGTCGAAATCGTCCACCTGCAGGACGGCCTGAACATCCTCGACTGAACGTCGAGGACCGGGCCCTACGTGCCGCGCTTCCGCTTCATGTACCGGGTCGCGTACCCCGCGATCCGGTTGGCGAGCTTCTTGTGCGTCACCTGGAGCTGGCCGTCCACGACGACGCCCAGGTCGGTCAGTTCGAGGACCTTCTTCTTGTTCTGGGAGAAATCGCCGGAGAAGTCGTTCGGATAGTGGCGGATCAGCTCGATCGCGACCCGCTTGATGTACGTCTGGCGGATGTTGCCCATCGCGCGCGGGCTGACGTGCCCCCCATAATAACCGTTGCCGAGAGCCGGACGGCGCGTTCCGGCCTCCGTGGACCCTCGGAAACGGCATCCTCGGCGGCGGAAGCCACAAATACCCAACCCCCGGTTTTCTGGTACCATGCTCTCTAGTGGACCCGCGCCGGCGGGGGCCCGGAGCTGAGTTTTCGTGGGCGTCGGAAGCGAGCCCGTCGAGCAGCCGGTTCCGGCAGAGGCCGACGCCGAACCGGTCGGACCGGACCTGCGGGAACGGAACGTCCTCCTGCTCGACCTCTCGAA
>JASHPZ010000002.1 GCA_030037815.1 Thermoplasmata archaeon
CCGCGGTTCCAGTCGATGTCCAGCCCCGAGCGTCGCGAGCTGGTCGATTACGTCCTCGGCACCGGGGTCGACCCCCTGCGGTCGATCGAGGGCCGGCGGCAAGACGTGAGCTCGGGACGGACGCTCGGGACCGCGGACGACGAGGGCGGGAGCTCCGGCCCGCGTTCGACGCCCCGCACCCGGGTGCTCGCACCCCCTGACGCGCCGGGCTGGAAGGGACGCACGACCCGGGCGCTCCTCGGGCTCCTCGCGCGGTGGGAGGCCGGTGGGACGGAGGTCGCCGTGGCCGACATGGTCGCCTACGGCATCCCGTCGGCAAAGGCGCGACCGCTCGCGAAGCGCCTCGTGACGGACGGGGGAGCGGCCCGGATCCGGACGACCCTCAGCCTGGACGCCGTGACGCCCGCGCTCCCGCCCGAGTTCCTCGGGTCGATCGTCCCGCGGGCGGCGGTCGAGGTGCAGGGCGAGACGGACGCGCCGGTGACGACCGACATCCACCGGCTCATCCGACTGCCGGGGTCGCTGCACGGCGGCACCGGGTTCCGGGTCGTGCCGCTCGCGCGGGAGGCGATCGACGCGTTCGACCCGTTCCGCGACGCGCTCGCGTGGCCGTGGGACGACGGACGGATCCGGGTGACGTTCCCGGAGGACGTGCGCCACCCGTTCCCCGGCGGAGGGCTCTCCGTCCGGGCCGGGACGACGGACGAGCTCCCTACGCCGGCGGCGATGTTCCTGTTGCTACGGGGGGAGGCGGCGCTTCCGCCTTCACCGGGATGACGAGCCGCCCGATCTTCTCGATCGACGCCTCGATCTGATCGCCCGCCGCGAGGCGGCGGGTCGGGTTGCCGAATTCGAAGCCCGGGACGCCGCCGAGGCTGCCCAGCGACAGGAGGTCGCCCGGCTCGAGCGTGATCCCGCGCGACAGGTGGGCGACGATCTCGGGGATGCGGAACACATAGTCGGAGGTGTCGCCGCGCTGCCGGACCGTGCCGTTGACCTTCAGCTCCATCCCGAGCGGGTACGGGTCGCCGACCTCCTCCTTCGGCATCACCCACGGGCCGACGGCCATGGTGGCGTCGAACCCCTTCCCCATCACCCAGTCGGTCGCGCCCTCGCCCGGATACTGGAGGTCGCGGTACCCCATGTCGAGGGCGATGGTGAACCCGGCGATGTGGTTCATCGCGTCCGCCGCGGCGATGTGCTTGCCGCGCTGCCCGACCACGGCCGCGAGCTCGAGCTCGACGTCCGGGAACGTGCCGGTCGGATTCAGGACGAGCGACTCCGAGGGTCCGACCAGGCTGTTCGCAAACCGTGTGAACACGTACGGCTGTTTCGGGGTCGGCTTCTGTTGCTCGGCGAGATGGCTCTTCGAGTTCGCCGCGAGGCAGTAGATCTTCCCGCTCCGCACGACCGGGGCGAGGAGCTTCACCCCTTCCTCCGCCTTGAACAGGAACCGGGCGCCGGTCGCCGCGCGGGGGGTCCAGCCCATCGCGCGCCGCCGCTCGATGTACTCCGTGATCTTCTTCGTGAGCGCGACCGAGTCGGCGCCCCCGCGGAAGAACGCCTGCATGTCGCGGAACCGACTCGGGTCCGCCCCCTTCACCGGATTGACGCCGAAGTAGTCGCGGCACGCCGTGTCGAGGTCGATGAACTCGTTCGAGTCCGTGATCATCCCGAAGTGGAACTGCTCCTGGAGCGTGAAGTGCACGAGCTTCATGCCGGTCCCTGCGCGGCCGGGGAACGTCCCGCGCTGATAACGGGTGCGCGCGCGCTTCGCGCGGCCTAGCGGAAGTGCCGCCGGACCGCGAGGAGGTAGACGAAGATGATCACGGCGAGGATGAACCCGAGCGAGATGAAGTCGCCCGCGATCCCGTAGACGACCATCTCGAACAGGACGAACAGGAGCGTCAGGACAAGCGCCCACAGGCGGAGGTGCCAGAGTCCGAGCGCGAACCCGAGCACGATCAATCCCAGGATCAGGATGACGACGCCCGCGACCACGCCGCCGAGCCCGAGCAGGTGCTCGCTCTCGGCGAACGACGGGATCGTCGACCCGGCGAGGACGAAGGCGCCGGCGATGATCCACAGGACCCCGAACAGTCCGACGAGCACGGCCAAGAGCGCGACGCCCAGCGGCCGGGACGGAGGCGCGGAGTAGGTTGCGTTCATGCGACGGGTGCCTCGTCTCGCGAACGGTCGGAGGGGGGATATGAAAGGTCGGCTCCTTCCGCGGCGCCCCGATCGGGGCGATCCGGGGGCCGGAACGTCGCGACGAACCCCGCGCCCAGCCGCTCGACCGACTCGAGGTCGAGCGCACGGAGCTCCTCCGGAGTCCGCGTCTCCGGGCCCGAGACCATCGTCGGGGCGGTCCGGCCCCCGACCACGACGGGGGCGTAGTAGACCGTCATCCGGTCGAACAGCCCGCCGCGGATCACGCTCGCGAGGATCTCCGACCCGCCTTCGACCATCAATCGGCGTACTCCTCGGCGGTGAAGCTCCACGAACAGTTCCGCGAGGTCGACCCGGTCCGACCCGGCCACCAGGCGGCCCACTCCGTCCGGGTACGTTCGGGAGGATCGTTTGGTGGTCGCGATCAGGGTTGGGGCCGATCCGTCCAGCACCCGCGCGCCGGGCGGAGTCCGCCCGCTGCCGTCCACTACGACCCGCAGCGGCGCCGGACCCGCGGGTTCCCCGATGCGGTCCCACTGGACCCGGAGCGACGGGTCGTCCAGGACGACGGTCCCGACCCCGACCAGGATCGCGTCCGACCGCGCGCGCAGCCGGTGCACGCGCCGCAGGTCCTCCTCCGAGGAGAGCCGGGCCCGCGCCCCGCCCGCGAACGCGAGCCGGCCGTCCAGCGACACCGCGCAGTTGACCCAGACCGCCGGGCGGCGGACGTCGGTCGCGTCCATCAGCCCGTCGGACGCAGCCGGGCGACCTCGGCCTCCATCTCGGAGGTCGGCTCGCCGGCCGCCCGAAGGTCGTCGAGGTTGATCGCGACGTTCGCGAGCGCGCCGACCGTGGCCGCCCGGAACAGCGCGAGCGCGGTCGTGAGGTCGCTCGCGAGCATCGCCTTCGTCCGCGGCCCCACCTCCGCGAGCGCCGCGGCCAGGGCGACCGCGTCGCGGGCGGTCCCGA
>JASHPZ010000034.1 GCA_030037815.1 Thermoplasmata archaeon
CCCGTACAGCACGATGAGCGCGACCAGGAGCCCCATCGCGATCGCCTCGTACGGCGGCAGATCGTGCGCCGACTCCGGGACGTTCCGCGGCGGACCGAAGAGCATCCGCTGCATCATCCAGAGGTAGAAGGCGGCCGTGACCACGAGCACGGAGAGCGGGATCAGCACCCAGTAGCCGATCCGGTCCCACGTGGCGAGGAAGGCGGTGAACTCCGCCGGGAAGCTGATGAGCGCCGGGAGGCCGAGCGACGCGAGCGAGCCGACCATCGTCATCGTCGAGAGGACCGGGGTCTTCGGCGTGATCCCGTTCACCGAGACGATGTCGCGGCTGCCGAAGGTGTGGTGGACCGAGCCGGCCACCATGAAGAGGAGCGCGCTCACGATGCCGTGCGCGAACATGAGGAGGACCGCCGCGAGGACGCCCAGGTTCGAGTAGACGGCGATCGCGAGCAGCACGATCCCCATGTGGTTGATCGACGAGTAGGCGACGAGCCGTTTCAGGTCCCGCTGCGATAACGAGAGGTAGGCGCCCCAGATGATCGAGGCGAAGGCGACCGCGTAGAGGAGCCAGCTCGTGTGGAGGAGCCCCTCCGGCACGAGCTCGAGCCCCCAACGGATGAGCCCGTACCCGCCGAGCTTCAGGAGGAGCCCGGCGAGCAGCACCGAGCCGCCGGTCGGCGCCTCGACGTGCGCGTCGGGCAGCCACGTGTGGAACGGGACGATCGGGAACTTCACCCCGAATCCGAAGAACAGCGCGAGGAACAGGAACGACGCGACGACCGGCGAGAGGGTCGGGGCGCTCGCGTAGACGGAGGCGAAGTCGAACGAGCTCGCGTGGGAGTAGAAGGCGAGGGCGAGCAGCCCCACGAGCATGACGATCGAGGCGACGTGCGTGTAGACGAAGAACTTCAGCGCGGCGTACCGGCGGCGCGGCCCGCCCCAGTACCCGATCAGGAAGAACATCGGGACGAGGACCGCTTCCCAGAACAGGAAGAACAGGAGGATGTCGAGCGCGACGAAGACGCCGACCGAGCCGAGGCAAGTGAGGAGGATCAGTCCGAAGTAGGCGGCCGGGCGCCGTTCCTCGCCCCACGAGTAGAGGACGGTCGCGATCTGGAGGATCGCCGTCAGGAGGACGAGGACGAGCGAGATCCCGTCGGCCCCGACCGTGTAGTTGACCTGGAGCCAGCCCAGGTGGATCCAGGCGTGCGACTCGGAGTAGGCGAACCCCGGCACTCCGTTCACGTAGCCGGGCCAGCCGGGGTACGCGACGAACAGGTAGACGACCTCGGCGAGGAAGACGACCGACCCGAGGAGCGCGACCCAGCGGGCCCACCGCCCGGCGGCGAACGTCGCGACCGTGCTCGCGAGCAGCGTCGCGAGGACGAGGGAGAGCCACGGCAGCATCCTAGGTGCCTCCGAGCCGCGCGACCAGGTAGGGAGCGACCACGAGCAGGAGGAGGAACACCGCGACCAGCCCCGCGATCACGTAGGCGGCGTAGTCGCTGACGACGCCCGACTGGATGCGGCGCATCCGGTCGCTCGTGTAGGCGAACGCGCGCTCGAACCCGTGGACGGTCCCGTCGATGACGTACCGGTCGAAGAAGTCGGCCGCGCGCGCGACCGTGTAGAGGCCCCGCGCCCCGACCCAGTCGTAGCCGGCCTTGAAGTAGTACCGGTTGAGGAGGAGCCGGCGGATCGGCTGGGCGGGGCTCGACTCCGCGAGGACGAAGACGCGGCCGTTCCCCCACAGGCGCCACGCGAGGAGGATGCCGGCCCCCGCGAGCGCGACGCTGGCGGCGGAGAGCGTGAGGTCGGTGACCCCGTACGTCGGCGGGATGCCGGCGGCGCCGAGCCCGTGGAAGAGGAGCCCCTGGAAGCTCGGCCAGAAGACGAACAATCCGGCGCCGACCGCAAACGCCGAGAGGACGACCAGCGGGACCTGCATCACCCACGGCCCCTCGTGGGCGTGCGGGAGGGTCGGGTCCCGCGGGTGGTCGCCCGAGAACGCGAGGAACCAGGCGCGGAAGATGTAGTACGCCGTGAGGAACACGCCGGCGAACGCGAGGAGGAAGAACGGCCAGTACGCCGGATGCGCGCCCAGCTGCGAGTAGACCGCGGAGAGGATGTCGTCCTTCGACCAGAACCCGGCGAACGGCGGGATGCCGGCGAGCGCGAGGCCCCCGATCGCGAACGCGGTCGCGGTCAGGCGCATCGGCTTCCGGAGCCCGCCCATCTTGAACAGGTCCTGCGTCCCGACCGCGTGGATGACCGAACCCGCGGCGAGGAACAGGAGCGCCTTGAAGAACGCGTGCGTGAACAGATGGAACAGCCCCACCATCGCGAAGCCGGCGCCGACCGCGAGGACCATGTAGCCGAGCTGGCTGATCGTCGAGTAGGCGATCACCCGCTTGATGTCCGGGTGGACGACCGCCATGGTCGCCGCGTAGAACGCGGTGAACCCGCCGATCGCGACGATCAGGAGGTCGTCGAACGACGTGAAGCCGATGAACACGCTCGTGACCGCGAGGAGGTAGACGCCCGCGGCGACCATGGTCGCCGCGTGGATGAGCGCCGACACCGTGGTCGGCCCTTCCATCGCGTCCGGCAGCCAGACGTGGAGCGGGAACTGCGCGCTCTTCCCGGCCGCGCCGCCGAGGATCATGATCCCGGCGACCGTCAGCGTGGTCGAGTTCGCGCTCGCGCCGGCGAGGAACGGCGTCGACCCGTGGGCGAACACGAACCCGCTCGCGGCCCAGCCGCCGGTGCCGGCGGGCCCCTGGGTCGCGAACGCGGAGAAGTAGAGGAAGATCCCGAGCAGGAACATCACGTCCCCGACCCGCGTGACGAGGAACGCCTCCTTCGCCGCGCTCGCGGCGCTCGGCTTCTCGTAGTAGAAGCCGATCAGGAAGTAGGAGCAGACGCCGACCAGCTCCCAGAAGACGAAGAACTCGAGGAGGTTGTTCGCGAGGACGACCCCGGTCATCGCCGCGAGGAACAACGAGAGCTCGGCGTAGTACCGCGGGAGCCCGCGGTCGTGGTGCATGTACCCGATGGAGTACAGCAGGACGAGGAACCCGACGACCGTCACGACCACGAGGAGGAGCGCCGAGATCGGGTCGACCAGCGTTCCGACCACGAGGCGGACGCCGTTCGGGGTCGGGCCCGTCCCGTTCCCGGGGAGGTGGAACCAGGTGTACTGGACGTTGGTCCACGTGCCGGGGTGGAGCATCTCGCCCGCGCCGATCAGGACGCCGAGGACCATCGCCGCGCCGGCGAACCCCACCGCGACCCAGCCGCCCCACTCGAGCCGCGGGAGGCGCTTCCCCGCGAGGCCGACGACGACGAACGAGGCGACCATCAAAAGCGGGATCAGGTACGCGACGCCGAACAGCCCGGAGAAGACGTCCATCCGCTCGCCCCTCCTACAGCCGAAGCTCGTTCGCCTCGGCGACGTTGATCGATCGGCGGACGCGGTTCAGGGCGAGGACGATCGCGAGGCCGACCGCGACCTCGGTCGCGGCGAACCCGATCAGCACGACCGCGATCGATTGGCCCATCAGGGTCACCGCGGGGGAGGGGGAGAACGCGCCGAAGTAGACGAAATTGAGGATTGTCGCGTTCATCGCGATCTCAATCGCGATCAGGAGGAGGATGAAGTTCCGGCGCGTCAGGATGCCGAATACCCCGACCGCGAGGAGCGCGCCCGACAGCGCGAGGAAGCCGACCAGCGGGAGGCTCGTCACTCGCGGCCCTCCCGCACGAGGTAGATCGCGCCGGCGACCGCGCCGAGCATCACGAGGCCCAGGAGGAGCAGCCAGGGGCCGAACGCGCCGAACAGGCCCTCGGAGAGGAGCGTGGGGTCGATCCCGCTGACGGGGAGGTTCCCTTGCGGGAACTCGCCGACCATCGACACGAAGAAGATGAACGTCACGGCGGCGAGCGCGAGCGGCACGGCGCCGATCCCGGTCGCCGCCTCCCGCGAGAAGATCCGCTTCCGCGTGACCATGATGCCGAACAAGAGGAGCACGGTCACGGCCCCGGCGTAGACGCCGAGCTGGAGGACCCCCAGGAACGGCGCGGCGAGGAGGAAGTAGATCGCCGAGAGGTCGACGAAGAACACCGCGATCCAGAGGATCGTGTGCACGAGCTCGCGCACGAGGAGCGCGCCGACGCCCGTGACGAGGGCGACCACCGCGAGGGCGAGGAACGCCAGTTCCTCCCAGTTCACTTGCGCGTCCCCCAGAACAGGCACTCCTTCGGACAGACGCTGATGCACGTCCCGCACCGGACGCAGTCGGAGTCGTTCACGACCGGCTCCTTCCAGATCCGCTTCGGGAGCTTCTCCCCCGGCTTCGCGTCGGGCTTCGGCACGTCCAGCATCGTGATGCACTGGGTCGGGCAGTCGCGCGCGCACGCATTGCACCCGATGCAGAGCGGCGGGTCGAGGAGGATCGCGTCCTCGTTCTCCGGCCGGGCGAGCCGGATCGGGTTCATCGGGAGCTTCGAGCGGAACACCTCGTGGAGGCGCTCGGGCGAGTAGACCATGTCGGCCCGCTTCGTCACCGAGAGCTCGTAGCGGGTCGTCATCGTGAGGCACCCCTCGGGGCAGGCGTCCGAGCAGAACCCGCAATAGCTGCACTTTCCGTAGTCGATCTGGGGACACTTCTTCGGGTGCTTCGGGTCCCCGCCCGGCACGGTGACCATGTCGATGCAGAGGTCGGGGCAGGAGAACGCGCAGAGGTTGCAGCTGATGCACGTCGCGATGTTCAGCGCGTGGACGCCGCGGTAGTTGTCCCACACCTCGCCGACGCCGATCGGCCGGCCCGACTCGACCGCGACCTTCCCGCGGAACTTCGGGTCTTCGAGCCGCTCGAACGGGTAGACGATCGTCGACGGACGGACGAGGCTCTTCGCGAACTGCTTCGCCGCGGTCGCCATCGGCCGGGCCACCCACAGGATCGGGTTCTCGTTCGGCTTCTCCTTCGCTTCGACCGCGCCGCCCATCGTATCCCTCCCCTACCCGCCCGGCGACGGCACGCAGCCGAAGACCGGCAGGCATTTCGCCGTCACGAGGACGGCCGCCAGGAAGACGGAAAGGAGGGAGAGCGGGATCATCCGGTTCCAGCCGACCCTGAGGAGCTGGTCCGTCCGCACGCGCGGGAGCGACGCCCGGATCCAGACGAACAGCCCGAAGACGAGGTACGTCTTCACCATGAACCAGAAGATGCCGGCGAGCGGGAACGACGTGAACGCGGCCGGGACCCAGGTCGGGAGCGTCCAGCCCCCGAGGAACAGGAGGACGACCAGGATGCTGCCGACCAGCGCGCGGAGGTAGTCGGCGAGCATGAAGAACGCGAACAGCATCCCGCCGTACTCGGTGTTCCACCCCTCCACGAGCTCCGCCTCCGCCTCGGGCAGGTCGAACGGGATCCGCTCCATCTCGGCGAGCATCCCCGCGACGAAGACGAGCAGCGCGAGGAAGAGCGGTCCCCAGAACCAGTAGTTCTGCTGCTCGTAGACGATGGTCGTCAGGTCGAAGCTCCCCGCGACGATCACGACCGCGACCACCGCGAGGAGCAGCGGCACCTCGTAGGCGATCATCTGGGCGGCCGACCGCATCCCGCCCATCAGCGAGTACTTGTTGTTGCTCGACCACGCGCTGACGAAGATGAACAGCGGGGCGAACGAGAACACCGCGAGCGCGAGGAGGAGCGTCAGCGGCAGGGCGCCCGAGTTCCAGCCCGAGGAGATCGGGAGGATCCCGAACAGGACGAGGGACGTCACCATGTAGATGGTCGGCCCGGCGTAGAACCCGAGCGCGTCGGCCTCGCGGGGCTGGACCGTGTCCTTCTTGAACAGTTTGAACCCGTCCGCGAAATTCTGGAGGAGCCCCGCGAACCCGACGTGCATCGCGCCGCGGCGGTCCATGAACCGGCCGAGGAGCTTGCGCTCCCACCAGATCAGGAGGATCGTGTTCAGCATGCTCGCGGCGAGGAGCAGCGCCCCGAACACGAGGCACGCGAGCCCGAGGAGGAGGTCGGGGTTCGTCAGCCAGCCGCGGATCGGCTCCGGAAAGATGGAGGCGATCGCCGTCAGGAGGACCGTGACGAGGAGGTCGGAGACGGAGAAGAGGGTCAGGTTCGACATCGCGCCTCCGGCCTACCGGTCGACCTCGCCGACGCAGACGTCCACGCTCCCCATGATCGGGGGGATGTCGGCGACGTGGTACCCGACCAGGTACTGGCGGGCCGCGCTGATGTTCGCGAAGACGGGCGAGCGGAACTTCACCCGGTACGGGTGCTCGGTCCCCTCGTTCACGACGTACGCCTGCGCCTCGCCGTGCGGCTCCTCGACGGACGAGAATCCGACCCCCTTCGGGTAGTTCCGCTTGAGGAGGTACCCCTCCTTGCCGACCGGGGCGTACGGCGCCCCCAGCCAGCGCGGGAGCTCTTCGGCCATCGCCGGTCCGGGGTGGCGGTCGAGCCAGTCGAGGATCTGCCGGAGCATCCGGACCGACTGGCGGAGCTCCTCCATCCGCACGAGGTACCGCGCCGTGACGTCCGCCCCGTCCGCGACCGCCACGTCGAAGTCCAACTGGTCGTAGACGGCGTACGGCCGGTCGCGCCGGAGGTCCCGCTTCATCCCGGCGGACCGGAGCATCGGCCCGGTGACGCCGTGCTCGACGCAGTCGGTCGCCTTCAGGACGCCCAGGCCGTCGCACCGCTTGCGGAAGATCGCGGAGCCGAGGCAGAGCTGGTCGTACTCGACGAACCGGGCCGTGAGCCAGTCGAGCACCCGGCGCGCGCGGTCGGTGAACCCGAGCGGGAGGTCGCTCCGCACCCCGCCGACCCGCATGTACTCGTAGGTCATCCGGGCGCCGGTGTAGCTCTGGAACAGGTCGAGGACCAGGTCGCGGTCCCGCATGCCGTAGAGGAACGGGCTCATCAGCCCGAGGTCCTGGACGAACGCCGCGTACCACATGATGTGGGAGCCGACGCGCTGGAACTCGTCGCACATCGTGCGGAGGTACTCCGCGCGCTCCGGCGGCGTGATGTGGAGCGCGTCCTCGGCGGCGAGGATGTAGAGGTGCTCCCACGCGAGGCCGGCGACGTAGCAGGTCCGGTCCATCAGCGTGATCACTTCGTTGTAGTGCCGGTCCTCGCTGATCTTCTCGATCCCGCGGTGGAGGTACCCCATCTCGGGGTCGACGTCCAGGATCAACTCCCCTTCGATCTTGACGCGGAGGTTCCAGAGGCCGTGGGTCATGGGGTGCTGCGGCCCCATGTTGATCCACATCTCAGACATGGCGCGACTTCACCTCGAGGTCCTCGGGCTCGTGGATCTTGAACGACCGCAAGAGCGGGTGGAACGCGTAGCCGTCCGGCATCAGGAGATGGCGGAGGTCGGGGTGGTGGTCGAACTGGATGTCGACCAGCTCCCACGTCTCCCGCTCGTGCCAGTTCGCGCTCGGCCAGACGGACGACGCCGTCTCGACGTGCGGGTCGGCCGCGGGGAGGTCGGTCGAGAGGAGCGCGTACTGCCGGGCGTCGTCGGACCAGACCACGTAGAACACCTCGCGGTGGTCGACCCAGTCGATCCCGCCGACCATCGACAGGTGGCGGAACCCGAGCCGGTCCTTCACCGCGCGGAAGACGTCCAACGCGCCCTCGCGGGCGAACCGCACGCGGCCGGCCGTCCCTTCGAACGGTTCGGTGCCGAGGAGGTGCGCGCCCACGCTGGGACGCAACGCCGCCTCGAGGTCCGCCGGTTGCACTGCCGCTCCCCCCTCCCGCCGCACGCCGAGGCGCCGGCTACTCCTTGCGCTCCCGGATCAGGTCCTCGAGGCGCAGGATGCCGTCCAGCATCGCCTCCGGCCGCGGCGGGCATCCGGCGATGTAGACGTCGACCGGCACGAGCTTGTCGACCCCGGGCACGACCGAGTACGCCGTGCGGAACGGTCCGCCGCCGGTCGCGCAGTTCCCCATCGCGATGACCCACTTGGGCTCGGGCATCTGCTCGTAGAGCGTGATCAGCTTGTGCGCCACCTTCCAGGTGACCGTGCCGTTCACGATCATCAGGTCGCACTGGCGGGGCGACGACCGGGGGACGACGCCGAACCGCTCCGCGTCCCATCGGGCGCCGAACGCCGCGGCGAACTCGATGGCGCAGCACGCGAGGCCCCAGTGGAGGGGGAAGAGCGAGTTCCGGCCCGCCCAATTGAACACCGGGTCGATGACCTTCGTCTGACCCCCCTCGGCGATGAGCGACGAGAGCGCCTCCTTCGCCGCCGGGAGGAACTCCTTCGAGCGGATCGCCTCGATCTCGAGGAACGGCACGGCGGGTTCGCCCGCCATCGGAAGGGCCGCGCCGAGCGGCCCGGCCGCGGCGGCCGCCCGGGGGACCGGAACGGGCGACGTCACACGACCCACCTCTTCTCGCCGCTCAGGGCGTAGTAGATGCCGCAGATCGCGAGGCCGGTGAAGGCGACCGCGATGAAGATCGGGTACCAGTTCGAGTTCGCGGCGCGGTAGGTGAGCGCCCAGAGCGCGAGGAGGAATCCGAGCACGTCCACCGCGACGAACACGATCGCGAACGTGTAGTGCTGCGTCGGGAAGTCGATCTGCGCCTCGCCCTCCGCCTCCTCCCCGCACTCGTAGGTGGTGAGCTGCAGGTACGACTGGCGGCGTCGGGCCCCCAGTCGCCGGTTCGCGAGGATGGAGCCGACCGCGAACACGGTCGCGATCACCGCGAAGACGAGGAATGTCGTGACGCCCGCCTGCATCCTACGACCTCCGGCTCACCGGTAGCAACCCGACGACCCCCCTACGCTATTTAACGCAAACTCGGCGCACGCCGGCCGAGCGACCCTCGACGCTTATCGTGCGGGTCCGGGTCGGACGGGCAATGGGCCGGATGGAATTCCGTGGGCCGCTCCGGCTCGTCGGGGCGCGCGTGGTCGTCCGGTCGTACGCGCCCGAGGACGCGGACGAACTGTTCCGGGCGAGCCGCGACCCGCGGGTGGGCCAGTTCCTCCTCCACCCGCCGGGCGCGGACCGTCCCGAGTTCGACCGGTTCGTCGCGATGCTCCTCGAACGCCAGGCGACCGGCTCGGAGCTCCTGTTCACGACGACGCTCGCGTCCAGCGGGCGCCCGATCGGGATGACCCGGTACATCGAGATCGACCGCGATGCCGCGTCGGTCGAGGTCGGCGGAACGTGGCTCGACCCCCGATTCTGGGAGAGCCCGGTGAACACGGAGTCGAAGCTCCTCCTCCTGCGGCACGCGTTCGAGGACGAGGGCGTCCACCGGGTCTGGCTCCGGACCGACCTCCGCAACGAGCGCTCGCAGCGCGCGATCGCGCGGCTGGGCGCGACCCGCGAGGCGGTGCTGCGCGAGCACCTCCTCCTCCCCTCGGGCCACTTCCGATCGTCGGTCTACTTCGGGATCCTCGAGGACGAGTGGCCGGCGGTGCGGGACCGGCTCACGACGAAGCTCGCGCGACCGTGGAACCCTCCGGGGGGGGCCGACGCGTGACCGACATGGCGTTCCGGCCGCCCGTCACGCTCCGCGGGCGGTACGTCGAAGCGGTGCCGCTCGAGCGGGAGCACGTGGCCGGGTTGGCGGAAGCCGGCCGGGACCCCGAGGTCTGGCGGCTGTTGCGGATCGGGCCCGGTCGGACGGTGGAGGAGATGACCGCGCTGGTGGAGAGCTTCCTCGCGCTCCAGGACCGCGGCGAGCTCCTGCCGTTCACGGCGCGGCTCCGCGCGACCGGGCAGCCGGTCGGCATCATCCGGTTCCTCGACATCGACCGCCCGAACCGCGCGGTCGAACTGGGCACGTGGGTCGGCCGGCCTTGGTGGCGGTCGCCGGTGAACACCGAGCTCAAGTGGCTCACGCTCCGCCACGCGTTCGAGTCCGAGGGCGCCCACCGCGTGCAGCTCAAGACCGACGTCCGGAACGAGCGGTCCGCGGTCGCCATCGAGCGACTGGGCGCCGTCCGAGAAGGAGCGCTGCGGGACCACACGCGGCTTCCCGACGGCACGCTGCGCACGTCCGTCTACTTCAGCATCCTCGCCGACGAGTGGCCCGCGGTGGCGGCCCGCCTCGAATCGCTCCTCCGCCGTCCGTGGGACGGCGCCCCGTCCGAGAGGCCCGCGTCCCCCTAGCGGGGGAACTGGGGCGGCCGCTTCGCGCGGAACGCCCGGATCCCTTCCGGCAGCTCCGCCCCCCGCGCCGCCTCGACCGCGCCCCGCCGTTCGAGCATCATCTGCGTCTCGAGGCTGCCGGTGAACGCGGCGTTCAAGAGGTGCTTCATCCAGCCGTACGCGAACGTCGGACCCCGGGCGAGTTCTTCGGCGCGCGCCGCCGTACGGGTCGCCAGCCGGTCGGCCGGCACGACCTCGTGGAGGAGCCCGAGCTCGCGCGCCCGCGCGGCCGGGATCCGCGCGTTCGTGAACAGGACCTCCTGGGCGAGGCCCAGCCCGAGGTAGTGCGGCAGGAAGTACGTGAGTCCGCCGTCGGGCACGGCCCCGAGCGCGGGGAACGCCGGGACGAGGAGCGCTTCCTCGGACCCGATCCGCCAGTCGGCGGCGAGCGCGAGGGAGAGCCCTCCCCCGGCGGCCACCCCGGGAAGCGACGCGAGGACCGGTTTGCGCATGCCGACCACCTCACGGACGGCGAGCTCCTGTTCGCCCGTCAGCTCGTGGAACAGGCGGGGCAGCTCGCCGCGCGCGCGGAACTCCTCCATGGTCGCGATGTCCCCGCCCGCGCTGAACGCCCGACCCTCGCCCGTCAGCACCACGCACCGGACGGCGGGGTCGAGCGCGGCCCGCTGGAGCGCCTCCCGCAGCGCGCGGAACGTCGGCACGTCGAGCGCGTTCAACCGGTCCGGGCGGGAGATCCGCAGCTCGAGCACCCCGTCCTGGCGACGCTCGACGACCGGCTCCGACATGCGACCCCGTGCGACCGCGCCGAAGGGGATAATCCTGCCCCGGAACTAGGACGCAGGCGCAGGCGGCCGACGTTTCGGGTCGGCGGGCGGTGTCGCGCCGGTCGGCGGGGTGGCGCCCGCGGACGGGGGGGTGGACGCGGTGGGACCGCGGCTTCGGCCCTCGGTACCGGGCGGCGGAGGGGCGATCTCGTCCGCGTCGGGGAGGTCGGGGGAACCGCTCATCCGCCCGGACTTCGAGGAGTGCGGGGAGACGAGCTCGGTCGACTCGTCCGACTCCGCCTTGATCTCCTCCTCGATCGACTTGATCTCGGTCAGGAGCTCCTCCTGCTTCGGGATCGGGCCCAGGATCGCGTCCATCGAACCGATCCGCTGTTCGAGCTCGTCCAGGGTGTTGAGGCTCCGGTCCGGCACCTGCCGGCTCGACCCCATGTACTCGCTCGCCCCCTCCATCAGTCGGGAGAATTCGAACGGGAACAGGATCTTGGTCGCCTGCCCGTCGCCGACCTTCGCGACGGTGTCGAGCGACAGGACGGTCAACGCCTTCGCGTCGAGCACGCCGGCCCCCAAGGAGAGGATCCGGAGCCGCTGCGATTCGCCCTGGGCTTCCAGGATGGTCGCGACCCGCGCCCCCTCGGCTTCGAGGATCTGCGACTGGCGGACCCCCTCGGCCTGCAGGATCCGGGAGCGCTTCTGACCCTCGGCGACCAGGATCGCGCTCCGCTTCTCCCCGTCGGCGCGGAGCACGGCCGCCCGCCGCTGACGTTCGGCGGCGGTCTGCTCCTCCATCGCGGTCTTGACCGGACCGACCGGGTCCACCTCCTTGATCTCGACCGCGTCCACCCGGACGCCCCACTTGTCGGTCGCCTCGTCGAGGATGTCGCGGAGCCGGGTGTTGATCCGTTCCCGGTTGTAGAGGACCTCGTCCAGCTCCATGTCGCCGATGATCGAGCGGAGGGTCGTCTGGGCGAGGGCGACCGTCGCGACGTGGTAGTCCTGGACCTGGAAGATCGCCTTGGGCGGGTCGACCACCTTGATGTAAATGATCGCGTCGACGTTGGTCGGCGAGTTGTCCTTCGTGATCACTTCCTGCCGCGGGACCTCGAGCACCTGCGTCCGCAGGTCGATGCGGATGACGCTCGCGAAGGGGACGACCCAGTTGAAGCCGGAATTGAGCACCTTCTTGTACGCCCCGAACAGGATGACGATGCCCTGTTCGAACGGCTGGACGAAGTGGACGCCCCGGACGAGCAGCACGATGACGATGACCGCGATGAACGCCCCGATGACGTAGAAGACGGTCGGGTCGGTCACGGGACACCGGCTCCGTTCAACGGTTCGACCGTGAGCGATACCCCCTCGCCCGCGACGACCCGCACATGCGTGCCGGCCGGGATCGGGCGCGAACCGCGGGCCGACCAGACTTCGGACTGGATCTTCACTTTTCCTCGGATGGTGTTCGGTACGATGTCGACGATCACGATCGCCTCCTGTCCGACGAGCCCCTTCGTCGTGGTGCTCATGGGGCTGTGGGTACCGGCGAGCCAGCGATAGTAGAGGATCGTCACGACGGTGGAGAGGATCGCCGCGACGATGATCGCGACCGGTCCCCAGAGGCTGTCGAGCAGGACGTTCGGGATCAGGAGGTACATCACCGCCCCGACGATCAAGATCGTCGCCGGAATGAGGAGCAGGGCCCCCGGGTGGGCCAGCTCGATCAGGAAGAGCGCGACCCCGAAGATGAGCACCACGATGCCGGCAACGGCGTCAATGTGGACCATCCGGTCGGGGGAACCCCCCGACGTCTGATAAGGTTCACTTCGGGGCTATCGGATGTAATTCTGGGTCGACTCGAGGTCGAACCGCGGGACGACCTTGAGACGGCTGCCGTCGCCCGTGCGGGCGTAGGCGAGCGCGGGGTACATGCGCCAGAGGTCCCCTTCGGCCATGCGGGTCGCGAGGTGGGTCGGGCCGAACGCGCTCCGGGTGACGCGGGCGGTCACTTCGCGGACGGCGTGCTCGTCGAGGTACCCGAGTGCGTGCAGGTATTCGTGCGCGAGGATCACGTAGACGAACGAGTTGAACTCGGCGGGCGACCCGGCCTGGGCGCGCATCACGTCGACCAGGTTCTCGTTCATCACGATCAGGTTCCCGGTCACCTGCCAGTACGCGCCGAGCTGGGGCGGCAAGTTCGAGAGTCCGAGGCCGAGTCCCGGCCGCTCGATGCCGAGGACCCGACGCACCGCGGCCCGAACGACCGCGAACACCGCGTTGAAATCGGCGGGGCGGTCGAGCTGGCCGGCCAACGCCGGCGGAAGGAGCGCGGCAGCGGGCGCAGCGACTCCGCCCCGGGCGGGTTCGCTCCGGTCGGGCGGGGTGAAGAACGGGGACATGCCCAATTTAGGCCCGCGAGGGTGCTTATACTGTCGGTTACGCCCGCACCACCCCTCCGGCCGACGCCGGGGCGGAGCCCGCCGAAAGTAGAGCCTATGAGGCGGTTCGGGTCGTCGGGTCGGGATGCCGAAAGCCGAGGACGTCGTCTTCCCCCGTCGGGAGCGGTTCGAGGACCGACGGAAGGAAGGGGACCAGAGAAAGCTCCTCGACCAGTTCTTCGACCACGCCACGCTCCTCGCCGTCTCGCGGCTGATTAACCAGGGGCAGTTCGACGCGATCGACTACCCGATCTCCTCCGGAAAGGAGGGCGGCGTGTTCCGGGCGGTGAAAGGCCCCGAGTTCCGGGCGGTGAAGGTCTACCGGATCGCGAACACCACGTTCCGCAACCTCCCGCCGTACGCGGTGGAGGAGCTCCGCCGGGAGGCGAGCGCGCGGAACTTCGGCGGGTTGATCTTCGCCTGGACGCGGCGTGAGCACACGATCCTCCATCGGCTCCAGGACGCCGGGGTGCGGGCCCCGGTCCCGTTCGGGCACTTCCGCAACGTCCTCGTCATGGAGTTCATCGGCAGCGCGGAGGGCGCGGCGCCGCGGCTGCGGGACGCGCTGGTCGACGATCCGGCGGCGCTCTACGAGGACTTGGTCCGCGAGATCGGCCGGATGGTCCGGACCGCGAAGCTCGTCCACGGAGACCTTTCGCCCTACAACGTGCTGCACTTCGAGGGCCGGGTCGTGCTGATCGACGTCGCGCAGGCGGTGGCCTCCGACCACCCCCAGGCGCGCGCGCTGCTCGAGCGGGACATCGTGAACTTCGCCCGATTCGTGAGCCACCTCGGGCACCCGGTGGACGCCGACGAGTTCTTCCGGGCCGTGGGCGGGGAGACGGTCGGGCCGCCGAACGCGGCGGAGTAACCATGCCGACGCTCTACGCGCGCATTCCGGAGGACCGCATCGGGGTCGTGATCGGCACCGGCGGGCGGACCCGGCAGGAGATCGCCCGCGCGACCGCGACGGAGGTGGTCGTGGACGCGGAGGAGGGCGAGGTCCGCCTGACCGGCCCGGACTCCGACCCGATCGCGGTGTTGAAGGCGCGCGACATCGTGCTCGCGATCGGCCGCGGGTTCTCGCCGGCGCGCGCGATGCGCCTGCTCCGACCGGACACCTACCTCGGGATCCTCGACATCAAGTTCACGACCGGCCACAAGGAGAAGGCCGCGCTCCGACGCATCCGGTCCCGGGTGATCGGCGCGGGCGGACGCGCCCGCGAACGGATCGAGGAGCTCTCCGGATGTTCCGTCAGCGTCTACGGCTCGACCGTGGCCCTGATCGGCACCGAGGAACAGCTCGACCGGGCGACCCGCGCGGTTGAGATGTTGCTGAAGGGCAGCGAACACTCGACGGTCTTCCACCTCCTCGCCCGACTGCGACGGGACGCGGAGGTCGCCGAGGCGATGGCGCCGCTCCCGACCGACGGCGACGCGGAGTGAGCGATGGCGAAGACGGTCGCGCTGGAGGCGTCCGCGCTCGACGTGAGCCGGCGGGCGTTCGCCGAGTACTACGCGCGCGCGGAGGTGCCGGCGCCGGGCCGGCTCGCGCGCCGCGAGTTCGCCGCGTTCCCGTTCGCGGCCGAGACGATGATGCGCCGCCATGCGACCCTCCCGACCGAGGAGGCGCTCCGGGAGTTCCTCCGCCGCCAGGTGCCGCGGCACGTGTACTACTCGTCGGCGTACTACCGTCGCCCGGACGCCCCGAACATGTCGCAGAAGGAGTGGCTGGGCGCCGACCTCATCTTCGACCTCGACGCGGACCACCTGAGGGGCGCGGAGTCGCTCGACTACGCCGGGCAGCTCGCGCTGGTGAAGGCGCGCCTGATCGACCTCGTCGACGACTTCCTCTTTCGGGACTTCGGGGTCGACCCGGCGACCACGGAGTTCGTCTTCTCGGGCGGGCGGGGGTACCACGTGCACGTCCGGGACCCGCGGTTCCAGTCGATGTCCAGCCCCGAGCGTCGCGAGCTGGTCGATTACGTCCTCGGCACCGGGGTCGACCCCCTGCGGTCGATCGAGGGCCGGCGGCAAGACGTGAGCTCGGGACGGACGCTCGGGACCGCGGACGACGAGGGCGGGAGCTCCGGCCCGCGTTCGACGCCCCGCACCCGGGTGCTCGCACCCCC
>JASHPZ010000035.1 GCA_030037815.1 Thermoplasmata archaeon
CTCCGAGCCCGGCGGGGTCGCGGAGCACGAGGTCGGTGTCGGGGAAGAGGTGCCGACCGGCGACCCGCGCCCAGTCGGCCCCTTCGAGCGGGGTCCCGGGGCGGCGGATCGGGAGCGGCAGCGGGACGGCCGCCGTCCCGGCGGGGGCCGGTGCGCCGGCGTCGACCGCCGGGTGGAGGACGCGGACGCGGTCGCCGGCCGCGGCCAGCGCCTCGGCGAGCGCCCACGCCGACGCGGTCGGGTGGTACGGGTCAGAGGACGGCGGACCGGCCGCGATCACGTCGACCGATCGCGAGGGCATCCCCCCTTAGCGAGCCGAGGCCGCCGAAAAGGGTTCCGAACGCGCCGCGGCCTACGCCGCGAGCCCGAGGCGGTCGACGAACGACCGGCCGCTCATCTCGGCGGACGGCGTGTGGCCCATCCCCTCGAGGATCGTCGGCGCGAGGTCGAGGAGGCTCAACGGCGTCCCGTCGGAGGAGGGGCGGACCCCGTCCCCGCCCGCGATCAGGATCCCTTCCATCCGGTGCGTCCCGGACCCGTAGAAGAAGCCGGGGCGGTCGCGGATGAGCGGCCGCTCGAACCGGAAGTCCATCCACGGCTCGGTCGCCATCCCGTCGACCCGGATGAGGAGCGCCGGCGCGCGGGCGAAGTTGCGGCCGCGGTAGAGTTCCTTCGGCTCGAACACCTCGATCTTCGCGTCGGGGTAGCTCGTCAGCCGCTGCTTCAATTCCTGGACGATCCGCACGCGGTCGTCGGGCGAGATCTTCCGGTTGTACGGATTGAGGTAGATCCCCTCGGGCACGGGGTAGGAGTAGGCGAGGCTCGCGTCCCAGTCGATGCTCGGGGCGGTCGCCTCGAACGACGAGGGGCCGCCGATCAGCTTGCCGATCGGCGCGAGCGGCCGGTGGCGCAGGAGCTCGACGACCGGCTTTCCGAGGAGCCGCCCGACGCGGAACTCCTGCGACTTCAAGATCATCTTCGCGACCAGGTGCCGGCCCGCGTGCGGCTCGGCCTCGGGACGGAACTTGAGGAACCCCTGCTGGGCGAGCCACCGGTTCGTCAGGAAGTCGGAGCGGACGGCGCCGTGGCCGTGGTCGGAGACGACCATCGTCACCGCCGGGCCCGCGTCGGCCCGGAACGCGCGGTCGACCCGCGCGCACGCCGCGTCGACCGTGCGCCAGAAGCGGCGCAGGTCGTCCGGGATCTGGTCGACCGGCCGTTCGAGCTCGTTCCAGAGCTGGTGCTCGATCCGGTCGGTCTCGCGGAACAGCACGAACAGGAAGTCGGGCCGGTTGCGCTCGGAGAGCATCGCGGCGGCCTGGCCGCGCCGCTCGATGGCGCGGGTCGCTTCGCCAACCCATTCCGCCCGCTGGGTCCCGCGGAATACGGGGAGCTCGCCGGGGTACGGACAGCCGAGGGCCCCCTCGATCTCGCCGCGGAGCGCCCGCGGGAACGAGTCGGAGGCGTCCGAGAAGAACCCGGGCATCACGAACCCGTGGACCGGGTACCCGCTCCCGAGCGGGAGGTTGAGCACCCCGACCTTCGCGCCGGCGCGCGAGAGCGTGTCCCAGATCGCCTCGGTCGGCCGGAACGTGCGGACGAGGTGCGAGCGGCCGGGGCCGCCGTCCGGTTCCATGAACCCGAAGATGCCGAGCTGGCCGGGGTCGCGTCCGGTCGCGAACGAGTACCACGCGGGGATCGTCTTCGCGGGGTAGACCGACTCGAGCGGCGCCTTGAGGCCGGAGCGGGCGAGGCCCGAAAGGAACGGGAGGTCCCCCGCCTGCATCAGCGGGTCGAGGAGACGGAACGTCCCCCCGTCCAGACCGAGGACGAGGAATCGCTGGTGCGCGCGGGGCATCCACCCACCCAACTCACGTACGGAGGAGCGGCGAATGACCCGGACCCGGCTATAAATCGTTTCGTCCCGCCGAGGGCGGATGGGGCAAAATCCCGCTACAGGAGGCGGACGGCTTCGAGGTTGTAGGGAGCGCGCGAATCGACGTTGTATCGCTTGTGGAGGCTCGCGGAGAGGTCGATCGTCTTCGACTCCTCGCCGTGGTTCAGGATGATCCGCTGGGGCCGCGGGTCGAGCGAGCCGACGAAGTTCATCAACTGGACGCGGTCCGAGTGGCCCGAGAACCCCTCGATGGTCGCGAGCTCGATGCGGACCGGCACCGACGCCTGGCGCGGCCCATCGAGGAACGTCGCCTCCGACAGGCCCCGCTGGAGCCGCTTCCCGAACGTCCCCTCGGCCTGGTAGCCGACGAACAGGAGGCCGTTCTTCTCGTCCGGCGCCCACGCGCGGAAGTACTCCATCACCGGGCCGCCGCTCATCATCCCGCTGGTCGCGAGGACGATGCACGGCTCCTTCGCGTCGACGATCCCCATTCGCATCTGGGAGGAGTCGACGCGGCGGAAGACGTCCGACAGGAACGGGTTGTCGCCCTGCTGGAAGATCTGGGTGCGGAGCTGGCTGTTGAGGAACTCGGGGTACGCGGTGTGGATCGCGGTCGCCTCGAAGATCATCCCGTCGAGGTACACCGGCACGCGCGGGATGCGCCCCTCGCGCATCTTCTCCTCGAGGACGAGCATCACCTCCTGCGACCGCCCGACCGCGAACACCGGCACGATCAGCTTTCCGCCGCGGGAGAGGACCTTGGTCGCGACGCTCGAGAACTCCTCGGTCGCCTGCTGGCGGCTCGGCTGGACGTCGCGGTATCCGCCGTACGTCGACTCGAGAACGAGCGTCTCGAGCCGCGGGAACCGGTTGGTCGCGGGGTTGAACAGCCAGCTGCGCTCGAACTTGATGTCGCCCGAGTATGCGAGGTTGTGGTCCCCCTCCCCGAGGTGGAAGTGGCAGATGGAGGAGCCGAGGATGTGGCCCGCGTTGTGGAGCGTCAGGCGGATGTCGGGCGCGATGTCGGTCGTCTCCCCCCAGCGGAGCGGGATCGTCCGTGTGACGAGCTCGCGGACGTGGCTCGACTCGTAGAGGCCGCGCCGCGCCTCCTGGTTGACGACCTTGATCGCGTCCAGGAGCATCAGCGTCATCAGGTCTCTAGTCGGCGCGGTGCAGTAGATCGGGCCCTTGTACCCGTACTTCAGCAGCACGGGGACGAGCCCGCAGTGGTCCAGGTGGGCGTGCGTCACGACGACCGCGTCCAGGGAGTCGAGCGGGAGGAGCTCGGGCGCGTTGAAGAACGGCGTCCGGTCGGAGCCCGGGTCGATCCCGCAGTCGATCAGCACCTTCGAGTTCTGCGTCGTCAACAGGTGGGCGCTGCGGCCGACCTCGCGGTAGCCGCCGAGCGCGGTGTTCCGGGCCCAGAGCTTCTCGGGGAGCGGGTCGCGCGCGATGCGGATCCCGACCTTCTTCAGGAACGAGCGTCGATCGTCGAACGAGTTGCGCAAGTGGATCCGGACCTCCTCGACGGTCTTCGAGGGTATCGGGGGGGTCCGAACGACCGTGGGCACCCAGCCGATCCGTCGTTTTAGGTCGTTGAGGACCGACCCGCCCCGCCCG
>JASHPZ010000003.1 GCA_030037815.1 Thermoplasmata archaeon
CGCGCTCCTGGGGCTCACGACCGCCGGCGTCGCGCTCTCCCTGTACCTGCTCTACATCGAGGTCGGCCGGATCGGGGCGCTCTGCCCGGTCTGCTTCACGGCGTACGTCTTCGGATGGATCGCCTGGGGGGCCGCGATCCTGCTGGTCCGGAAGATGACGGCCGCCCAGCACGCTCCCCCCGACGCGGTGCCGGCCGAGACCCCGGCCTGAACCACCGATCCGGCGCGGTTCCGGGACGGCCGTCCCCGTCAGGAAACCCGGACGCCCGGGCCGCCGACGGGGTGGGGGCTATATACCCGACCTTTTTCGGCCGCCGGGTTACGATATGGCCGATCCGTACGCCACTCTCGCCGCCGGGATCGCGATCGCGGGCGGGCTCATCGGGACGGGCATGGCCCAGTCCGGGATCGGCGCCGCGGGCATGGGGATCATCGCCGAGAAGCCGGAGAAGTTCGGGCAGGTCCTGTTCTTCTTCGTCATCCCCGAGACGCTCTGGATCATCGGGTTCGTGCTGGGGATCATCCTGCTCCTGGGGATCCTCTAGGCCCTCGGTCCGGTCGATGAGCCTCGACAGCCTCGTCGACGAGATCCGCCGACGCGGCGAGGCGGAGCTCGCGGCCGCTCAGGCCGAGGAGACGAAGGCCGGCCAGGCGATCGCGGCCGAGCGGGACGCCCGGGTCGCCCAGGTCCGCGCGGACGCCGCGAAGGCGACCCAGGCCGAAGTCTCGCGCGAGCGGGCCCAGCGGATCGCGGGCGCGAAGCTCGAGGCCCGGAAGAAGCTCTACGAGGCGCGAGAGCACCGGCTCGAGCGCTCGGTGGACGCCACGCGGACGCTCCTCGCCGACTTCACGACCCGCTCGGAGTACCCGGCGGTCCTGAAGAAGATGTACGCGACCGCCACGGACCGGTTGGGCAAGCAGCTCAAGGTCCGCGGCCGCGCCGACGACGCGACGCTCCTCCAGAAGGTCGCGGGGAAGTCGTTCGACGACGAGGCGGTGCCGATCCTGGGCGGCCTCGTCGCGGAAACGGCGGACGGGTCCCGCCGCCTCAACCTGTCGTTCGACGAGCTCCTCCGTCTGCGCGAGGACCAGGTCCGCGAGCTCCTCGCGTAGTCGGGAGGGGGACGATGGCCGGCTCCCCGTACGCGAGCGCGCTCGGCCGCCTCAAGCCGGACTTCGCGGCGTTCCTCCCGAAGGAGACGTTCGCGACGCTCCTCGCCGCGAAGGATGTCTCCGACCTCGCGAAGCTCCTCGAGACCACGACCTACGCGGACGACGTCGCGCGCGAGCGGGCGACCCGGACCGGCGGGCCGCTGGTCGAGGCCGCGATCAACCGGATGCTCGTGCGCCGGAACCGGCGCGCGTTCGAGTCGACCCCGTTCGCGGGCCGGCTCGTCGTCGGCGCCTACCTCGGCCGCTGGGACCTCCAGAACGTCGAGCTGATCCTCTCCTCGAAGGCCCAGAACCGGCCGATCACCGAGACGGAGGTCGAGATCGTGTCGAGCCGCGACATCCCCGCCGGGCTCTACGCGGGCGTGATGACGCTGGACGACCTCCGCGGCGTGGTCGCGCAGCCGACCCTCGAGGCGACCGTCAGCGCCCTCGTCCGGTTCGGCTACGGGACGACGATCCTCCCGCTCCTCGAGGCGTACCAGCGCACGCACGACATCTTCCCGATCTTCCACGCGCTCGACGTCCGGTACTTCCAGGACGTCCTCTCCGCCGCGCGGTTCTTCCAGGGCGACGAGTGGACCGTCCGGCAGTTCGTCGCGAGCGAGGTGGACGCGCGGAACATCCTCCTCCTCCTGAAGGGGAAGGCCCGGGGGATCGCGATCGACGAGGTCCAGGAACGGTGGCTCGCGGGCGGCAGCCTCGGCGTCACCGAGCTGAACGACCTCTACTCGAGCCGGACCGTCCCCGAACTGGTCGACCGGCTCGCCGCCCGCTCGCCGTCGCTCCCCGAGGGGAACGCCGAGTTCGCGAGCGCGGAGAGCCTGACCGGCTACGAGGCGGCGCTCCAGCGCGACCGCGCGGTGGTCGAGCTGAAGCGGATGCGCACCTACCCGCTCTCGATCGCGGTCATCTTCACCTACCTGCTGCTCGCCGAGCTCGAGCGGGCGGACCTGCGGCGGATCGCGTTCGGGCGGCTCTACCATCTGCCGAACGAGCGGATCGAGCCGCTCCTGGTCTCGCCGCGGCTCTAGGGCCGCGCGCGGCCTACGCGCCGCCCGGACCCTGCACGAGCGGGCCGACCGCCGTGCCGTCCGCGCTGACGGAGGGGACCGTGTGGCGCCGCTCGGCGCCGAACGGCGCGAACCGCTTCCCGTTCCCCGTGTAGAACTTCGAGAAGTACTCGACGAAGATCAGCCGCGCCCCCTGGATCCCCGGCTCGAACACCCCGAGGATGACGTTGAACGACTGGCCGACCAGGAGGATCACGAGGCCGAAGACGATCCCGAGGACCGTCCCGCCGAGGACGAGGCCGCCACCGATCGTGTTGATCACGAGCGCGAGGATGACGCTCGCGAGCAGGATCCCGACGAGCCGGGTGTACGAGAGGATGTGGCTCACCACCTCGATGATCGCCATCCCGCCCATCTGGATCCCCTCGCCGAACAGGAGGAGGAGAATTCCGATCAGCATCGACGCGATGTAGACGCCGAACAGCGGGTTCGCCGAGAAGCTGGTCGCCTTGTGGATGACGGCGAGGCCGAACAGCGCGACGCCCCACGCGAACAGGATCCCGCCCGCCTTCGCGACCACGCCCCGCGGGTGGTGGTGGAAGTGCTCCTTGAGCGCGCCGAACAGGAACCCGAGCGTCACCATCCCGAGCCCGACGTAGCCGGCGAACAGGAGGAGAAGGCCGACGTTGTTCGCGGGGTCGATCGCCGCGGTGTAGCCGAACCACGCGTGGAACAGCTTGTAGCCGAAGAACTCGTCCCAGTAGAGGCCGAGCGCGATCGCGAGGACGCAGCCCGGCAATAGCGCGTAGGCGAGCTGCTGCATCCCCTTCGGGCCCATGATCAGCTTCACGAACCGTTTCGGGGCGCCGGGGAGGAAGCGCGCGCCCGGGAACCCCGCGATCATCCAGAGCGAGATCAGGAGGATGACGAGCCCGTACCCCCAGTCGCCGAGCATGAACCCGAAGAAGATCGGGAAGACGATCGCGAACACGAGCGTCGGGTCCCACTCGGTCGCCTGCGGCAAGGAGTAGAACCGGACGAAGAACTCGAAGCGGCGCACCCCGCGCGGGTTGTCCATCAGGGTCGGCGGCTCGTCGTGGGTCGGGATGCGGTAGAGGTACACCTTGTCGCCCGCGATGCCGCGGAGCGCCGTCTCGAGCCGCGGGACGTCCCGCTCCGGCACCCAGGCTTCGAGCGCGAACGTCGACCGGCCGGCCCCGACCTTCGTCAGGACCTCGATCTTCCGGTTCTCGACCGTCAGCGCTTCGTCGAGCGCGGCGACGGTCGGGTACCACTGGACGGAGACCGCGGCGAGGCGCGACGCGATCTCGGCCCGTCGGCGGACGACCTCGGACCGGCGGGCGGCGAGCCGCGCCGTCTCCTCCGCGGGCGTGCCGGCCAGGTCCGGGACGGCGGTGAGACGGATGCCGCGGCCCTGCGCGACGCGCGCGAGCGCGTCCGCGCCGGCGGGGCGGAGCACGACCAAGAAGCGCATCCCGTCCGCCGACGGCGACTCGAAGAACGTCGGGTCGGCCTCCGCGGGCATCGCGGCGCGGAGCGCGGCGTACGCCCCCGCGTCCGCCTCGCCGAAGAACGTCAGGAAGTGCGCGGCGCGGAGGTACTCGAGGCGGTCCGGGTAGAACGCGAGCTTCTCCAGGAGGCGGGTCGTCTCGTCGATCGACCGCTCCTCCGTGAGGAGACGGTCGTCCTCGCGCTTCAGGTCGCCGACCTCCGCGTCGATCGGGACGCGCGCGGCGGCGGCGAGGATGTCGTCGATCGAGTGGAGCGGGACCGGCGCGCCGGTCGGCGCCTTCGGGAGCGCCGACAGGAGCCCGCGGAACCGGAGCGCCTCGTCCCCGATCTTCCGCTGGAGCTCGGTGCCGCGCTCGGGGACGGTCTCCTTGAGCGCCTCGGGGCTGAGCGTCTCGATCTGGGCGATGCGGAGGTCGTGGAGGGCCGTCAGCACCCGCTCGCGGTCGTCCTTGAGACCGAGCAGGCCGACCTTCGCCATCGCGACCGGCCGGAGCACGCCCATCGAACCGCTCCGTTACGCGTCCTGGAAGTCGCCGAGCACGGCGGCGAGGATCTCTTCGCGCTTCTGGGCGAGCTGCTTCGGGTCCTCGCGGCCGGCCGCTTCGGCCGCCGTCTCCCCGTCGGCCCGGATGCGGTCGGCTTCGACCTCGGCGGCCGCGCGGGCGGCCTGGAGCGCCTGGGCCCGCTCCTCGTCCGCGCCGGCGACGGCCGCCTGGACCGCCGCGGCGCTCTCGTCGGTCCAGCGACGCACGGCCGCGTCGCGGTGCGCGCGCGCCTCCCCGACCTTCGTCTCCCATTCGGATTCGGCGGCTTTCACGCGCTTCAGGGCCTCGACCGTGCCCGCGTCGGGCGCGGCCGGGGCGGTCGGTTCGGACATCGTTACGGACCCCCGGTGAGCTTGAGGACGAAGACGAGGACGAGCGCGAGCGCGGCGACCTTCCAGAGCACGCTCAGGCCCTGGACGAGGGCGAACCGGCGGACGGCGGCGTTAGGCGACGGCGCCATCGGCGGCCTCCTGCTCGAGCTTGCGCTTCACGGCCTTCAGCATGCTGAACGAGTCCCGCTCGAGCTCGTCGAAACGGAACTTGATGTACCGGACGATCTCCTGGAGCCGCGGGATGAGCACGTTCTCGATCGCGCTCGCCCGCCGCTTGGTCTTCTCGATCTCCTTGAGGAGCCGCCGGAGCGCGTTCTCCTTCTCGGCGATGTCGAGGACGACCTGGTAGATCCCCTGGAAGTGGTGGATCGACTCGTCGATCGAGGTCGGGAGGTCGAGGAGGGACGCGGAGGCGACCGGCTGGTAGCCGCCGCGGTCGACCTTCGGCGTGCGGACCCCCATCACGCTCTTGGTCGCGACCGAGACCGGCACGACGTCCGGAAGGAGCATCGCGATGTTCTCGAGCCGCGTCGGGCCCTCCATCATCTCGGCCATCCGGATCGACTCGTAGCCCTGCCCGATCCGCTTCTGGAGGTCGCCGCGGAGGCGGAGCGCCTCCTTCGAGAGGTTGAAGAACTCGGCGATCAGCGCGGAGCGCTTCAGCTTGAGCAGGTTGAGCCCCTTCTTCGCGACGACGATCCGCCGGCGCGTCCGGAGGAGCTCGAGGCGGGTCGGGCGGACGTTCTCGACGGCCACGGTCGCTCCCCCGTCCGCGCTATTCCTGCGTCGCGGGGTGGGCCCGGAACTGCTTCACGTACTCCGGACGGATCCGCTTCAGTTCGCCGTCCGGGAAATCGGAGAGGATGTTCCAGGCGATCTCGAGGCTCGTGTCGATCGCGCGGTCCTCGTCGACCCGCTGCCGGACGAACTCGCTCTCGAACCGGTCGGCCGCCTTGAGGTAGACGCGGTCGGTCGCGCTGAGCGAATCCTCCCCGACGATGGCGGAGAGCGCGCGCTGGTCCTTCCCGGTCGCGTACGCCGCGAACAGCTGGTCCGACACGCCGCGGTGGTCCTCCCGCGTGCGGCCCTTACCGATCCCCTGGTTCATCAGGCGCGACAGCGACGGGAGCACGTCGATTGGGGGGTAGATCCCCTTGCGCTGGAGTTCCCGGCTGACGTAGATCTGGCCCTCGGTGATGTAGCCGGTCAGGTCCGGGATCGGGTGCGTCACGTCGTCCGCCGGCATCGTCAGGATCGGGAACTGCGTGATCGAGCCCTTGCGGCCGTGGATCTTGCCGGCGCGCTCGTAGATCGTCGCCAAGTCGGTGTAGAGGTACCCGGGGTAGCCACGGCGGCCCGGCACCTCGTCCCGCGCGGCGGAGACCTCGCGGAGCGCCTCGCAGTAGCTCGTCATGTCGGTCAGCACGACCAGGACGTGGAGGTCCTTCTCGTAGGCGAGGTACTCGGCGGCGGTGAGCGCCATCCGCGGCGTCACGACGCGCTCCATCGACGGGTCGGAGGAGAGGTTCAGGAACACGACCGCGCGCTCGAGCGCGCCGGTCGACTCGAACTCCTTCAGGAAGAAGTTCGCCTCCTCGCTCGTGATCCCCATCGCGGCGAAGACGACCGCGAACCCTTCCGAGGAGTCGCGGAGCTTCGCCTGCCGGACGATCTGGGCGGCGAGCTGGTTGTGCGGGAGACCGGCCGCGGAGAAGATCGGGAGCTTCTGCCCGCGGACGAGCGTGTTCATCAGGTCGATCGTCGAAACGCCCGTCTGGATGAACTCGCTCGGCTCCTCGCGCGAGTACGGGTTCATGGCGTTCCCGACGATCTCGAGCCGGGTCTCGGAGACGATCTTCGGGCCGCCGTCCCTCGGCTCTCCGAGGCCGTTGAACACCCGGCCGAGCATCTCGTCGGAGACCGGGAGGCGGGCGACCTCGCCCAAGAACTTCACGCTGGTCGAGTTGACGTTCATCCCCATGGTGGGGCCGAAGACTTGGACGATCGCGAGCCCCTTCCGGGAGTCGAGCACCTGCCCCTGGCGGCGGCTCCCATCGGGGAGCGCGATCTCGACGATCTCCCCGTACGCCGCGTTCCCGACGTCCCGGACGAACAAGAGCGGACCGGAGACCCGGTCGATCGTCCGGTAGTCGATCGGCACGTCGGCCGGCACCGCCTTCGCTTTCGACTTCGCGCCCGCCATGTCACCCTCCCGCCGCCGGCGTCGCCCCGGAGAGGGCGCTCGCCATCTCCGCATCCAGCTGGTCGAACTGCGTCCCGATCTCCTTCTCCGGGATCCACTTCATCCGGGACAGCTTCGAACGGACCGGAAGCTTCTGGATGGTGCCGACGAGGGTTCCCTTGCCGATCGCCGCCTGCTCCTGGTCGCCGAACGAGAGGATCGCCCGGAGCATCCGGAACT
>JASHPZ010000036.1 GCA_030037815.1 Thermoplasmata archaeon
GACGCCTGGCTGTTCGCGGCGACGCGCCGGCTCGTGGAGGAGGTCCTGGCGGCGTTCGACGCCGCGGAGCTGCGCACGGCGGCCGAGGCGATCTACGCCCGGTTGCCGGCGCTGCTGCGACGCTACTACGCCCGGGGGGGAGCGCCGGGCGCCGCGACCGACCGGGTGACGGCGGCGTGGATCCGGCTCATGGCTCCCGTCACCCCGCATCTCGCCGAGGAGCTCGCCGCCGGGCGGTTCCGCGGGCTCGTCGCGACCGAGACGTTCCCGTCCCCCGACGAGTTCCCCGCCTCGCCCGAGGCCGAGGCACGTGAGTCGTTCCTCGAGCACGTCGAAGAGGACCTGCGCGCGGTCCTCCGGCCCCAGACGGGCCGGGGCGAGTCCGCGCCGGAGTCGGTGGCGTTCTTCGTGGCCGCGCCGTGGAAGCGCACGATCGAGGCGTGGATCCGCGAGGCGATCGACCAAGGGACCGAACCGAGCGTGCCGGGGATCATGGGGCGCCTCGCGACCCGACCGGACCTCGCCGGCGCCCGGTCGTCGATCCCCCGGTACGTCCAGCGGGTCGCGCCCCTCGCCCGCGGCGAGCCGCCGCCCGTCGGCCCCGAGATCGACGAGAGCTCGGCCCTCCGGGCGGCCGAGGGATACCTCGTCCGGCGGTTCGGCTTCCGGGAGGTGGAGATCTACCCGGAAGCGGACGCCGCGCCCCACGACCCGATGCGTCGGAGCGAACGGGCCCGGCCCGGGCGGCCCGCCTTCTACCTGAGACCCGGCCGGACCCCGGGGATGGCTCTCCCGCCCGGCCCCGGGGCGGCTAGCGGCGGCGCTTCGTCCGACGCGCCGGAAAGTTGAGGTACATCTTCGAGGGCGTCGGCAGCGGGGTGACCCGACGGTACTTCGCCGACCGTTTCGCCCCGTAGCTTCGGGCCACGCGCCCGGAGATCTCGAAGTAGATCAGCTGCCCGACCGGCATCCCGGCATAGATCCGCACGGGAACCTTCACGCTCATCTCGAGCGTCCAGTAGTTGCAGAACCCTTCGTCGCCCTTACCGGCCGTCGAGTGGATGTCGATGCCGAGGCGCCCGACGCTCGACTTCCCCTCGAGGAACGGCACGAACCCGTGCGTCTCGGTGTACTCCTCCGTCACGCCGAGGTAGAGCTGCCCCGGCACCAGCACGTAGCCGTCGGGCGGAATGCGGAACTCACGCACCGGGTTCGCCCGACGCGCATCGAGGCCGGGAGTACGGTACGTCGCGAGGTACGGACCCAGATGGACGTCGTAGGAGTTGGTCCCGAGGCAGTCGTCCCGGAACGGCCGAATGACGATCCGGCCCTCCGCCATCGCGTCCCGGATTCGGCGGTCGGAGAGGATCATGGCGGGGCCGCGCGCGCGGAGCCGGAATCGCTATTTAACGGAGGGCGGACCGGCGCGCGGCGTCTCGAACGTCATCGCCGCGTACCCGACGACGTCCGGCAGGCGGACCACCTCCCCCGAGTGGCCCCACTTGAGGAGATTCCGGTCGAGCGGCCGGCCCTCGAGCGCGGCCAGGAGCACGGTGGTCGGGGCGATCCCGCACATCGAGATGTCGTCCCGGAGCACGGTCTCGTAGAGCTGGGCCGGGTCGCCGGTCCGGATCGCCTCGATCGCGAGGTGGTCGAGCCGGCGCGCCGTCTCCGCCGGCACGTAGTGCGAGAAATCCGTCGACGCCAGGAGGAGCACATCGCGTCCTTCGATCGCGGCCGCTACCGCGCGACCGACCGATCGGAGGAAATCGAGTGGGCCGAAGGGGACCTCGAGCGGGACGAACTTCGGGTGGGGGAGCACGTACTCGAGGAACGGGAGCTGGACCTCGATCGAGTGCTCGTGGCGGTGGGCCGCCTCGTCGGTCGCGATCGGCGGGCGCTCGAGCGCGGCCGCGAGGTCCGCGTCGTTCGCCATCGGGCCGAACGGCGTCATCCAGGTACGGCGCGAGAGCGCGGCGCCGTGGCTCGCGGCATGATGGTCCACCCCCAGGACTAGGACCGACTCGGGAGGTCGCTCCGCGGCGACGCGCGCGTACACGTGCGCCGCGATCGCCCCGGAGTACTCGTAGCCCGCGTGGGGCACGACCGCGGCCACGATCTGTCGGTCGGCCGAGCGGTGCCGCACCGGCAGTTCGCCGGGTCCGCGCGGGTCCCGGAAGCACCCTTCGACCTGCCGGGTCAACGGGGCCGCTTCGCCGAGATAGAACTGCCCCGCGACCGCGGGCCGACGCGCGGTCTCGGGCATCGGACCCTCACCCCGCCGACAGCGCGCGGACGAGCGCCTGCGCGTCGTCGTCCCCGAGGGGCTCGCGAGAGGTCGCGCGGAACGGGTTCGCCTCGCCGTAGCGCGGGATGATGTGGAAGTGGACGTGGAAGACGATCTGTCCCGCGTTCCGACCGGCGTTCAGGGCGAGGTTGTAGTCCGGCGCGAGCCGCTCCGCCCGGTGGCACATCACGTCCAGCGTCCGGACGAGCGCGGTCTGGTGGTCGAACGGAAGGTCCGTGAGCCGGGCCCCGTGCATCTTCGGGATGACGAGGAGGTGGCCGCGCGTGAACGGAAAGATGTCGAGGAAGGCGATCGTCTGGTCGTCCTCGAAGACGACGAACGCCGGAGAACGGTGGGCGGCGATGTCGCAGAATACGCATCGTTCCGCCGCCGACGGCGAGCCCGGACCCATCGAGGGTCCACTACCGACCTTAGGGCTATAGGGTTGCGGTCGCGCGGGGGTCGCCCTCATTAGGAGTGGGTCGTCTCGCCCTTCCGATGTCCATCTGCGGGACGACCGTCGCGGTCGCGGCGGCGTGTCTCGTCCTCGTTTCCGGCTGGGGGGTCGCCGCGGGCGCCCGGGCCGAGACAGAACCCGCTGCCGTTCCGGTCACCCCCGCGCCCGGGCTCGCGACCGATGCGGTCGCGGTGCCGCCGGGAGTGCCCGAATCCGCGCTTCCGCCGACGACGTTGCTGCACGCCGCGTGGACCTTGCCGTGGACGGACGCCGCCGGATTGACCGCGTACCTGAACGGGGTCGAGGACCCCACGGGACCGGAGTTCCGCGACTTCCTCTCGTACGCGCAGTTCGTCGCGTCCTACGCTCCGACCTCGGCCGAGGTAGCGTCGGTCGAGGCGGCCCTGCGGTCGTACAACGCGACCGACCTCACCGTCTCTCCGGACCGGCTCACCGTTGAAGGCGTCATTCCGGCCGGCTCGCTCGCCCAGATGCTCGGGGTGCGACTCGTCAAGTTCTTGGCCGACGACCGGACCGTCTACACCGCGCTCGGAGTCCCGACCCTCCCGGCGGCGCTGGCGGGCCGGCTCTCAGGAGTCACCGGCCTCTCGAACGCCGCGACCGTGGGCACGGACCTCGGGGTGGTCGACCAAGCCCCGGTCGCCCCCGGGGGGTCCGGGTCGTCCGGCTTCGTCTACGACCCCACCACGGGCGCGGACTACTACATCGGCTCCGACTACGCGCAGGCGTACCTCGCCGACCAGTTGTGGCCGGGAACCGCCACGGTCGGGAACGCCACATTCCCGACGCACCTCGCGGTCGCCACGCTCCTCGCCGGATCGTTCAATACGACGTACGGGCAGGACCTGCCACCGTGGGACCCCAGCGTCGTGGCGGCGTACTTCAACGACACGTTCCCCTCGTCCTGGCCGCACCCGATCGCGAAGGGCGTCCCGGTGGCGATCTCGGGCGCGCCCACGCCGCCGCTCCCGGGCTCGCTCGGGAACTACACCGACGACACGGGCGACGAGTTCGAGAACTCGCTCGACCTCGAGATGGCGGGGAGCCTCGCGCCGGGGGCGACGGTCACGAACTTCTACTTCGACGGGAGTCTCCTGGCCGGCTCTCCGTCGCTCGGCGACGTCGCCGAGTACTTCTCGTCGGACCTCGCGGCCGCCCTCGCCTACAACTACGCGCCCGAGAACCTGTCGGCCGTGAGCGGCTCGTTCGGCATCAGCGACCTGGACGACCCCGCATGGGACTCGGAACTGACGGTCGCGGCCGGCACCGGGGTGACGGTCGTGCTCGCGACCGGAGACGACGGGAACGCGCCGAACAGCTACCACCCCGACCGCCCGTTCGGCGCCGGGACGTTGTGGCCGGCGTCCTCCGCGACCAACACGAGCGGAGCGGTCGCGGTCGGCGGCGTCTCGCTGACGCTCGCGGGCGCGCCGACGGGGGAATTCAACGACTCCGGGCTCAATGTCAGCTACGACGCCCACCTCGCGAGCGTGAACGGCAGCGCGTTCACGAGCATGGGCGCGTGGTACGACGCGGGCGACGGCGCCGCGGTGGGCACCGTGGGCGGCGTGAGTTCGGTCTACCCCGAACCGTGGTGGCAGTTCGACTCGGCCGCCCAGCCCGCGATCGTCAACGCGACGACCGCGGTCGGCGGCACGGCGCTCGGCCGGGCCGAGCCGGACGTCGCGATGCCGGCAAACAACACGATCGCCTACGTCCTCGCGAACGGCACGGGCACCGTTTACTTCGCGGTGCTCGAAGGGACGAGCGTCGCCGCCCCCGTGCTGGCGGGACTCCTCACCTCGATCGTCGCCGTCGAGAGCCAGCGCCTCGGACGGTTCGTCCCGCTCGGGTTCGTCGACCCCGAGCTCTACCGGATCGCGAGCTTCTACGCGGCGCACGCGAACCCGGTCACCGACCCGTTCATCGACGTGACCCAAGGGGCGAACTACGCGTTCTCCGCGGGTCCCGGCTGGGACGCCGCGACCGGCTGGGGCGGCGTCCTCGCCCCGCGGCTCCTCGCCGCCGACCTGAACCTGACGATCAGCGACTACGTCTACCAGGGACCCACGCCGGGACTGCCGGCCGCGAGCTCGGGGAGCGGCGTCCCCTGGACGACCGTCGAGCTGGTGCTCGGGGTCGGGGCGGCAGCCGCGCTCGCAGCCGTGCTGGTCTTTGCCCGTCCGCGGCGCGGACGCGCGAAGTACCCGTACACCCCGCCGCCGGCCGGCGCCGGTGGAACGACGGGGACGGGGTCGATCGCGACGTTCGTCTGCCCGTACTGCGGGGCGGAGCGGCCGTCCGAGCCGGTCCGGTGTCCGCGTTGCGGCGCCTTCTAAGCGGGCGGCGGCGCGACCACGGGCGCCGGCGGCTCGGCGTCCGCACCGTCCG
>JASHPZ010000004.1 GCA_030037815.1 Thermoplasmata archaeon
CGCTCCCCCGCGGCGACCAGGCGGATCGCGTCGTCCACCGCCGCGCCCCGCGCGCGCAGCACGGCGATCAATCGGGCCGCGAGGCGCAGGCGGTTACGGGTCCGGTCCTCTTCGGGGTCCGGCGCCGCGTCCTTGGGCCCGGACGGCACGTAGCTCACGAGCCCGCGCGGCCACTGGGTCACTTCCCCCTCGCCGCGGTGGACGGCCGGGGAGGCCGGCGCGCGCACGGCCCGCTCCATCAGGACCGACGGCCGGTCCTCGCCCGGGACGCGGCCGGTGACGGTCCGCACGACGCGGAACCCCTGGCGCGCGTAGTAGTCGACGAGCGGACGGTTCGTCTCGAGGCAGTCGAGCCGGAGCAGGGCGCGCCCGCGGCCCCGGACCTCCTCCGCGGCCCAGTCGAGGAGCCGGGCTCCGAGGCCCCGGTGCGCGAGGTCCCGGCGGGTCGCCACGCGGTGCACGTAGCCGGCGACCGGGGGCGCGTCGCCCCACATCCCGGGGTCCGACCACGTGAGGGCGAGCGTTCCGACGGCTTCGCCGTCCCGTTCGACCAGCACGACCTCGCCCCGCCCGACCCCCGGCCGGACCTTCGCCTCGGGGAACGGGACGTCCCACCAGTTCTCGACCCCGCGGTCGCGCGCCCACCGGGCCGCCTCGCCGAGGAGCCCGGCGACCGTCGGGACGTCGGAAACGGCCGCGCGGCGGAAGACGAGCTCGGCCCGGGCGATCGGCGCGGTCACGCCTCGGTCGTCGGCGGGGCGGCGGCGGCCCGAGCGGGGACGCCCTTCGGGCGGGGCAGACGCGACCGCAGGGTCGCCCAGAACGGGTCGAGGGCGGCGTAAAAGCCGTCCGGCACTCCGGGGCCGGCGAGCGCTGCCTTGGCGGCGGCGAGCTGCGGGCCGAGGTCGTCGACCGGGACCGTGTGCGCGGCGGCCCACGCGGCCGACCCTTCGGCGAGCGCGAGCTGTTCTTCCGCGGTCGCCCGGGCGCGCTTCGCGTCCCGCTCGGCGGGCGGTAGGGCGTTCTCCGGGTTCCAGCTCGGCGGCATCGGGGGCGGGATCGGGACGCGGAGGAGGCGGAACGGCAGCGGGAGGGTCGGCCACCGCGGCTCCGCGAACCGGATCGCGAGGAGGTCGAGGGCGCCGAGCGCCCCCGGGTAGTCGTGGGCCGCGAACGTCCCCTCCGCGCGCTCGAACGGCGTCAGGAGCTCGGGGCTGGGCGCGCCCTTCCAGACGTCGAGGAGGAGCGCGACGTGGGTCGGGACGAGGCGGCGGAGCGCTTTCCGCTCGGGCGGGTCGGGCACCGGGGGCGCCGGCGGGGCCTCCTCCGCGCGTTCGGGCGGACGGTTCGGGGCGCCGGGCATCGGGACCGGGGTCGGGGCGTCCTAGAGGAACGCCTCGAACTCCTTCGTCACCTCGGGATACTTGTCGTGGACCGCCTTGAGGATGTTGTGGACGTTCAATTTCTGGAGCTTCACGCCCGCGAGGACGTCGATCACCTTGTCGAACGTCGAATCCTGGAGCGTGACGAGCTTCTCCTTCGCGAGCCAGTTGCGGTAGAGCTTCTCCTCGAGGCGGGCGCGCCAGCCGTGCTCGTACGCCTGGAAGAACTCCTTCGTGGGCGTCCCGTCGTGGGCCGCCTTCGCGGCGACCTCGCCGCAGATCTTGCCGGCGATGCAGCCGTTCGCGATGCCGCCGCCGGTGAGCGGGTCGATCATCCGCGCGGCGTCCCCGACCAGCATGATGCCGTCCGCGACCGTCTGCTTGAGCGGCGCCGAGATCGACACCCCGCCGCCGACCATGTCGATCTTCTTCCCCTTCGCGTAGCCGGGGTGGGCGGCGATCCACCGGTCGAGATACGTCCGCGCGTCGGCCGGGCTCGACACCTGGCTCACCTGGACGCCGATCCCGACGTTCGCGAGACCCTCCGCCTTCGGGAACACCCAGACGTAGCCGCCCGGGGCGACCTTGCCGAGGTAGAAGTCGCAGTACCGAACGTCGCAGTCGACGTTCGTCATGCGGTACTGGAGGCACGTGTCCATGTCGCGCATCGCGAGGTTGGTCGGGATGCCGGCCCAGCGGCCGACCTGGCTCTCGAAGCCGTCCGCGCCGATCGTGACGGGCGCGCGGATCTCGAACGACTCGCCGAACTGCTTCACCTTCGCGCCGACGACCTTCCCGCCCTCCTTCAGGAGCTCGGTGGCCGCGCACTTCAGCATCAACTCCGCGCCGGCGTTCCCCGCGTCGATCGCGAGCTGCTTGTCGAACTCGTCCCGCTCGACGACGTAGCCGACCTCGTTGCCGGCGTGCTTCTCGTTGATCTCGAAGACCTTCTCGCTCGGGGAGTAGATCCGGGCCCCCTCGACCTCGAGGTTCACCCACCGGCCGGGGGTGATGCCGACCTCTCCGAGCCAGTCCTTGCTCATCCCCTCGCCGCAGCGCACGGGGCTCCCGACCTCCTGCCGCTTCTCGAGCAGCAGGACGTTCGCGCCGGATTTCGCGGCCCACTTCGCCGTCATCGCGCCGGCGGGGCCGGCGCCGATGACGAGCACGTCGGTCTTGCGGTCCTTCGCCATCCGCCGAACCCCCGCGCGCTCAGCCGATCTCGATCGCGCCGACCGGGCACGCCTTCACGCAGATCTCGCAGCGCGTGCAGACCTTTTCGTCGAACGTGATCCGGGTCTCGTCCAGGTAGATACAGTTGAGCGGGCAGATCCCGACGCACGCCCCGCAGTAGATGCAGACCTGGCCGGACGACTCGATGTGGAGGTGCTTCTTCGACGGCACGGAGACGACCTCGCCGCGGACCGCGGCGGTCGGTATTAAAGAGTTCGCGGGACGGGCGTCTCGGCGCGCGCCCCGTGGGCCGCGTGGGCGGCCAGCCACCGCTCCGCGTCGATCGCGGCCATGCAACCGGAACCGGCCGCGGTGACCGCCTGCCGGTAGTGCCGGTCGTGCACGTCGCCGGCGGCGAACACCCCCTCGACGCTCGTCCGGGTGTGGTCGTGGACCCGCACGTACCCTTCCGCGTCCAGGTCGAGCGCGTCGCGGAACAGCTCGGTCGACGGGATGTGCCCGATCGCGACGAACAGGCCGCCCGCCCGCAGCTCCTCGGTCGCCCCCGTCTTCACGTGCCGGAGCCGGACCCCTTCGACCGTCTCGCGGCCGAGCACCTCCTCCACCACGGCATCGGTCACGAACGAGATCTTCGGGTGCGCCCGCGCGCGCTCGAGCATGATCGGGCTCGCGCGGAACGTCGCGCGCCGGTGGACGACCGTGACGTGGGTCGCGAAGTTCGTGAGGAACAGCGCCTCCTCCATCGCGGTGTCGCCGCCCCCGACGACGACGAGTTCCCGTCCTTTGAAGAAGAACCCGTCGCAGGTCGCGCACGCGGAGATTCCGTGCCCCTTCAGGCGGTGCTCGGACGGCAGGTCGAGCCAGCGCGCCTGCGCGCCGGTCGCGACGATCAGCGCGTCGGCGCGGAACGACCCGTGCGTGCCCGTCTCGACCCGGAACGGGCTCCGGGTCAGGTCGACCCGGGTCACGTTGTCGTCCACGACTTGGGCGCCGAACCGGACCGCCTGCTGGCGCATCTTCTCGACCAGTTCGGGTCCCTGGATCCCGTCCGGGAACCCCGGATAGTTCTCGACGTCCGTCGTGATCAGGAGCTGCCCCCCCGCGGGGACCCCGGTGATGACGACGGGGGAGAGTTCGGCGCGCGCCGCGTAGAGCGCCGCCGTCAGTCCGGCCGGGCCGCTGCCCACGATCACGACCCGGGCGGACCGGGCGGGCTCCGTCACGCCGGAAGCACGTCGGAGGGGGGTTAAAACCGAGCGCCCCGGGGCTTACGTCCGCGCCACCGACGGGCCGCGGCGGGGTCCCCGGTGACCGTGCGCGACGGTCACCCCGCGCGGGGCGGGGGTCGGTGCCGCAGTTCCCGGGCGAGCAGCTCCCCGCGGGGAGTCAAGAGGTAGACCTTCAGTCGGCGCGGCTGGCCGGCGACGTGGCGGACCTCCTCCGTAACGATCCCGGCCGCGACGAGGCGGCGGAGGACGTTCGTCAGCCCGTTCTGGCGGACTCCCAACGTCGACGCCATGCCCGCTTGGGTCCGGCCCGGCGGCGCCACGTCGTACGCGCCGAGAGTCCCCTGTCCCGCCAGGTGCACGACGATCCGCTGCGACAGCCGCAGCACCGGGGCGGGCGGCTCGGCCGGAGGCGGCGTGGGCGCGGACGCGGCGGGGGCCGGTGGCGCCGGGG
>JASHPZ010000037.1 GCA_030037815.1 Thermoplasmata archaeon
CCGGCCCGCGGCCCCCCGGGCCGCGGCGGCCGCCGCGCATCGGTCGGGGTCCGTCCTCCTTCGGCGGGAGGATCGACGTGCCGACCGGTCCGCGGACGATCTTGAGGCGCTGGGCGTCCTCGGGCGGGACCTTCAGCTCGGAGAGCGCGACCAGCGTGCGGTACGCCGACTGGGCGTAGTTGACGGTCGTCTTGGTGTGGCCGTCCGTGTACCCCCACGCGTCCGTGAACCCGGCGAACCGGAGGATCGGCTTCGCGACGTCGCCGACCGCGAGCCCGACGCCGCGGGGCGCCGGCTTGAACGTGACGACCACCGAGCCCGACCGGCCCGCGACCTGGAACGGCAGCGTGTGGGGGCGGCCGCAGCCGCACTCCCAGCTGCCGCAGCCGCGGAGGATCTCGACGATCTCGAGCTTCGCGCGGTCGATCGCGCGCCGGATCGTCGGGCCGACCTCGCGCCCCTTCGCCCGGCCGAGGCCGACGAACCCGTCGCCGTTCCCGACGACGACCGTGACGGCGAACTTGAAGCGGCGGCCGGAGTCGGTCATCCGCTGGACCATGTTGACGTCCAGCACCTCGTCGTGGAGCCCCGGCAGGAGCTTGTCGACGATCTGCGGCTCGCGCAGGGGGAGCCCGCTCGCGAGCGCCTGGCTCATCGTGGTGATCTCGTCGGCGGCGACCTTCTTGCCCAGCTCGGTCTTGGGGACCCAGGGGGGCGGCGGCGCGGCCGCCGGGGGTCCCCCGCCGCGCGGGCCCGAGAACGACGCGCTCACTGGGTCGCCTCCGCCCGCGGGACGAGGCCGGGGAGCTTCAGCTTGTACGCTTCGACCGGTTCGGGGAGCGGCTTCGGAAGGTGCGCCCCGCTGAGGCGGTCGGCCGCCGGGAACCCTTCGGCGCCGTGCGGCAGTTCGACTCCCGCGTCCAGGAGGCCCTTCAGGGTCGCGCTCAACCGTCCGCCCGGGGTCGGGTGACGGAGCCCCGCGTCGAAGATCGCTTCCTCGGTGCCGGCCGCCTTCGCGCGGAGGCCCGCGAGGTACCCGGTGAGGTACGCCGCCGGGGTCGAGGCGGCGCTGGCCGCCGGGAACTTCAGGCCGAGGAGTTCGGAGGAGTCGGCGGCGGCGAGGACGCGGTCGCCCGTCGGGTCGTAGTCGACCAGCGCGACCCGCACGCGCCGGCTCGAGAGCCGGACGACGGCGCGCGGGACGCCGCCCTTCAGGAGCCGGAGGCGCACCCGGTAGTCGGTCTTCCCCTCGCGCCGGCGGCGGAAGTGGACCCGGTACCGCGGTCCCGTGCTCATGCGGACCCCTCCGGCACGTGGCCGGCGAGACGGAGGTTGACGAGGAGGTGGTTGCGGCTGCGGAACATGCCGCCCTTCGCCTTCCGGTAGAACTCGCGGTAGACGGCGGCGGTGATCTTCTCCTGGTCGCGGAGCCCCCGGAGGAGGTCGCGCTGCGCGCGGATGCGGCGCATCCAGCGCTCCTTGCGGGGCACGCGCGCGAACGGCGTGCCGCGCCGGGAGCCGGGACCGGAGTGCCGGCCCTTCGCCACCTCGGCGGTGTGGGCGCGCGCGCGGCCGCGGGAGACGCCCTGGACGGCCTTCCGCCGGATCACTCCGGCCTTGATCGCGCTGCGCACGTCGGCGCGCGTGACGGCGTCCGCGAGCTCCTCTTGGCTCGCCGGGTCGATCCAGACGCGCCCTTCGCCGCACTTCAGTAGCGCGGCGGCGAGCCGGCGTTGATTCGCGAGGTCGGGCATCGAGTTCAGTTCTCCTGTTCGGACTTCACGATCGGGTTGAGGACGCGGATGCCGCGCTGGCGCGCCGTCTCCTCGAGCACGAGGCGGCGGCGGGTGCCGACGGTGCGGGCGATGATCGCCGCCTGGCGGGCCGCGTCGATCCGCTCGAGCTCTCCCGCGTTGTGGACGAGCACCGGTTCGAAGCCGGACGGGACGAGCCCGCGGACCCGCGCCGGGGAGCCGTAGCCGATCCGGACGATGCGCGCCCGGTAGCCGTAGTGCCGGCGCTGCTTCGACTGGAGACCGCGCGGCCGGCGCCACGCGCCGTCACGACCGATCCGCCAGTACCGGTTCGCCGCCTGCCGACCGAAGACGGGGCGCTTCTGGTCGATGCGGCGGCGCGCGGCGAGGAGCGTGCGGAGCGCGGGCGGGAGGGTCGCGCGTCGCGGCGCGGTCCGCTCCTCCGCGTCGTCCGACGCGGGGGCGGGCTTCTCGACCGCCGCGGGCTCCTTCGCGGCCGGGGCGGCGTCCGCCTTCTTCGCCCGGGCGCGCGGACGCTTCGGCTCCGCGGTCGCCGGCGCGTCGTCGTCCGCCATCAGGCCGCCTCCTTGAGATGCGCGCGCTCGACGAGGTAGATCCCGTCCTGGAAGACCCGCGGGTCGTAGTCGCGGATGTGCGTGACCCGCTCGATGTTCGCCGCGCTCTGGCCGACCTGCTCGACGTCGTAGCCGGTGAGGACGACGAACTCGCCCTCGACCGCCGCCTTCGTGCCCGCGGCCAGCCGGGTGGTGCGGGGGTACTTCTCCCCCAAGAAGTTCTCGATGACGAGCTCCTCGCCCTTCACCTGGACCTTCATCGGGAAGTGCGCCGCGACGACCTTCATCCGCGCCTCGACGCCGCGGGAGAGCGAGCCGGCGAGGTTCGCGACGTGCGCCGCCCACGTGTGGAGGAGCGCGCGCGACTGCTTGCGGTTCGGCGGGATCTTGAGCGTCAGGGTCGCGGTCGTCCCGGCGACCGCGAGGTCGAGGACGTCGGCGGGGAACGGACGGCGGACCTCGCCGAGCGGTCCCTTCGCGTGGAGCGTCCGCCCGCGGACGGCGAACGAGACCCCCTTCGGGAGCTCGACCGCGGCGTTCGTGCGCTCGGCCTCAGTAGACATAGGCGAGGAGCCGACCTCCGATCTTGAGCTCGCGGGCGGCCGGGTGGGCGAGGACGCCCTTGTTGGTCGAGAGGACGAGGATCCCGAAGTCCTGCGCCGGCAGGAACCGCGACTCGTACCGCTCGAGGCCGTCGAACGGGACGGCGAGCCGGGGCTTCACGACGCCGCACGAGTTGATCCGCCGCGCGAGCGTCACGTCGTACTGACCGCCGCGGCCGTTCGGGACGAACGTGAACTCCTCGATGTAGTGGTGCTCGCGGAAGACGCGCAGCACCTCGGCGATCAGCCGCGAGGCGGGGGCGATCTGGACGTGGGGGCGGCCCTCGCGGTCGGCGTGGCGGAGGGTGACGAGCGCGTCGTTCAGGAGATCCTGCTGCATGGTCGACGTTCCTCCCCCTACTGGTACTTCCGGAAGCCCAGGTCCATCGCCACCTCGCGGAAGCACTGGCGGCAGAGGTGGAGCCCGTAGCGCCGGACGATGCCGCGCTTGCGGTCGCACCGCAGGCAGCCGACCTTCCGTCCGAACAGCTTCTTCGGTTTCATCGGGGCCTCACTCCAGGATCGTCACCTGATAGGTCGACACGAGGAAGGCGCGCGTCTCGTCCCGCGTCGAGCGGAGCGTCTTGGGGAGCGAGCGCGGCTGAAGGCGTCGGTCGCGGATGCGGAACCCCGCGCGGCCCATCTCGACCGCGACGTCCATCCCGTGGATGCCGATCGCCGGGTCGTACTTCATCCCGGCAAAGTCGGTGTAATCCGCGATCCCGAACGAGAAGTTGCCCATCCGGTCGATCGAGTCGACGTCCAACTGGCGGTCGCGCGCGTCGAACGCGCGGCCGAGGAAGTCCGCGGCGGCGTCGCCGCGGAGCGTCACCTTCGCGCCGATCTCCTGGCCCTGGCGGATCCCGAAGTCCCGGTTCGTGGAGTGCGATTTGGTCGCGACGGGCTTCTGCCGCGTCACCATCTGGAGCACGCGCGACGCCTTCGTCCGCGCCTCGCCCGACTCGCCGACTCCGGCGTTCACGACCACCTTCACCACCCGCACCGCGAGATGGGCGTTCGCCGGCGCCGTGCCGGACGCGGCCGCCTGGGCGGACGGGGCGCTCACCGGTCGACCCCCTCGGCGAGCGTGACCTCGGGCGCTCCCTCGCCGACGACGAAGACGTACTCCTTGATCGTCGAGAACCCTTCCTTGAAGTGGACGAGGTTCGGCTGGGAGGAGTTGCGGACCTCGACCTTCTCGACCCGCGCGAGCTGGCCGACGTGCGTGCCGCCCGACACGAACGCGAGCGCCCCGGGGTGGAGCTTCAGGTGCTCGACGACCTTCTGGTCGGGGACTTGGATCTTCACCGAGTCGCCGACCCGGTACGGCGTCGAGGCGGGCACGAGGAGGTTGCGTCCGTCGTGCAGCGTGACGGCGACCCGGCCGCCCTTGACGGCGTGCTTGAACCGGACGCGGCCGAGCTTGGTGGTCGCCTCGGCGGACGGGATCGGGACGAGGGTGAGCTTCCCGCGGGCGTTCTTCGTGACGCGGAAGTGCGCGTCCAGCGGCGCGGCGAAGCTGAGCGTGTCCATCAGGCCGACGCCGCGCGAGAGGTCCTTCGCGACCTTCCCGTCGATGCGGACGGCGCCGCTGCCGACCAGGATCCGCGCCTCACGGGCGCTCGCGACCAGGTGGCGGAGGTCCCGCAGTACGAGGACGAGCGGGATCGATTGGTCCTGGGCGTGCGGCCCGGGACCCGGACGCTGGACCCACTTCGTGCCCTTGCGCGGGATCGTCCACGCGCGGGGCGCGGCCCGGCGCTTCAGTCGGAGCGTCACGGCGCCTCCTCCGCGGCCGCCGGCTTCGCCTTCCGCTTCGGGCGGGGCGCGGGCGCCGCGTCCGGGGTCGTCGCG
>JASHPZ010000005.1 GCA_030037815.1 Thermoplasmata archaeon
CTCCGCGGCGCCGCCGCCGAGCGCGGCCGCTCCGGCGACCGCCCCCCCGGCGGCCTCGGGCGCGACCAAGGCGTGCCCGAGCTGCGGCAAGGAGATCCCGAGCGAGTACCTGATCTGCCCGTTCTGCAGCGCGGTCACGCAGTAGGACGGCGGGCGCGGGCCCCGCGAACCCCTTCCGCGCCGTTTTAACTCGCGCCCGGGTGGGCCGCCCCGGGTTCCTCGCGTGGCGGGCGACGAAGCGCGCGGCCGGCTGAAGCTCGAGTGGGCGGAGTCCCACATGCCGGTGCTCGCGGGCATCCGCGAGCGGTTCGTGCGCGAGCGCCCGTTCCACGGGCTCACGGTCGCGTGCGTGCTCCACGTCGAGGCGAAGACGTGCGTCCTCGCGCTCGCGCTGCGCGCGGGCGGGGCGGACGTCCGCCTGGCCGCCTCGAATCCGCTCTCGACGGACGACGACGCGGTCGCAGCCGTCCGGGCGGCCGGCGTGCCGACCCTCGCCGAGAAGGGCGAGTCGGTCGCCGCCTACCGGGCGGGGGTCGAGGCGATGCTGGACGCCGACCCGGACGTGGTGATCGACGACGGCGCCGACCTGGTCGCGCTGATCCACACGAAGCGGCGCGCGCGCGGGAAGTTGCGCGGGTCGACCGAGGAGACGACCACCGGCGTCACCCGCCTGCGCGCCCTCGAGCGCGCCGGTCAGCTCCTCTTCCCGGCGATCGACGTGAACGACGCCGCGATGAAGCACCTGTTCGACAACCGCTACGGCACCGGCCAGTCCACCGTGGACGGGATCCTCACCGCGACCAACCTCCTCATCGCGGGCCGCGAGGCGGTGGTCGCCGGCTACGGCTGGTGCGGGAAGGGGGTCGCCGCGCGGCTCCACGGGCTCGGCGCGAACGTCACCGTCACCGAGGTCGACCCGGTGCGCGCGCTCGAGGCCCGCATGGACGGCTTCCGCGTCGCCCCGATGCTGGACGCGGCGCGGACCGCCGACCTGATCCTCACGGTCACCGGCCAGACGAGCGTCGTCCGCGCCGAGCACCTGCGCGTCCTGAAGGACGGCTGCCTGCTCGCGAACGCCGGGCACTTCGACGTGGAGGTGTCGCGGACCGACCTCGAGGGCCTGGCCGTCGGTCACCGGCCCGCGCGGCCGCACGTCGAGGAGTACCGCTTCGCCGACGGCCGGCGCGCCTACCTGCTCGGCGAGGGCCGCCTCATCAACCTCGCCGCGGGCCAGGGGCACCCGGTCGAGATCATGGACCTCTCGTTCGCGCTGCAGGCGGTGAGCGCGGAGCACCTGGCGCAGCACGGCCGGACGATGTCCGCGACGGTGCACGCCGTGCCCGCGGAGCTCGACCGGGCGGTCGCCGAGGCGGCGCTCGCCCCGATGGGGGTCGGGCTCGACCGGCTGACGGACGAGCAGCTACGGTACCGAGACAGTTGGGAGGGAGGAACGTGAGCGACGCAGGGAAGGTTCCGGCGGAACTGAAGTACACGAAGAGCCACGAGTGGGTCCGGGTCGAAGGGAACCGCGCGACGATCGGGATCACCGACCACGCGCAGGGCGAGTTGACCGACATCGTCTTCGTCGACCTGCCGGCCGTCGGGAAGTCGGTCGGCGCGGGCGCGAGCGTGCTCGTGCTCGAGTCGGTCAAGACGGTCGCGGACGTCTACGCCCCGGCGGGCGGGACGATCGTCGAGGTGAACGCGGAGCTGAAGGCGCACCCCGAGTGGATCAACGCCGACCCGTACGGGAAGGGCTGGATCTTCCGGATCGAGCTCGCGGCGCCGATCGACCCGGCGGCGCTCCTGACGCCCGAGGCGTACGCGGAGTTCGCCCGGTCCGGCTGACGGGCTACTTCCCCTCGAACCGCGGCTTCCGCCGCTCGAGGAACGCGCGCATCCCCTCCGTCCGGTCGTCGGTGCCGAACGTGTGGCCCGCGCTCTCCCCCTCGAGGTAGAGCGCGGTCGCGAGCGGGGCGTCCATCCCGTCGTCGATCACGCGCTTCACCCACTGCACGCCGAGCGGCGCGCGGCTCGCGATCGTCTCGGCGAGCGCCTGGACGTCCGCGCGGGCGGTCGCCGCCGGCACGACCCGCGCGACGAACCCCAGGCGGAACGCCTCCTCCGCGCCGACGGGCACGCCCGTGTACGTCAGCAGCTTCGTCTTCGCGCGGCCGATCAACCGGGTGAGACGGCTGGCGCCGCCCATCCCGGGGTGGATCCCGACCGTCACCTCGGGGAGTCCGAGCTGCGCGCCTTCGGCCGCTACGATGAAGTCCGCGGCGAGCGCGAGCTCGAGCCCTCCGCCGAGCGCGTACCCCTCGACCAGCGCGATCACCGGGGTCGGGAACGATTCGACCGTTCGGGCGACCCGCTGCCCGACGAACCCGAACGCGAGGCCGTCCGCGAGGCTCTTCGTCGCCATCTCGGCGATGTCGGCGCCCGCGGCGAAGACCGGAGACGACCCGGCGAGGACGACCGCCCGCACGTCGCGCTCGGACGAGAGCCCGTCGAACGCGTCGGCCACCTGTCCCAGGACCTCCGAATTGAGCGAGTTGAGCACCTCGGGCCGGTCGAGAAGGACCCACGCGACCGGGCCCTGACGTTCGACGCGGACGAACCGGAGGGGCCAGGCGGTCGCGTGCGCGGCCGCGAGCGACCGGAGCGCCGCGGCGACCGGGAACGCGTCCGACCACCGGGACGCGTACTGCTCCACCGCGCGGAGCGCGTCCGCCGGGCCGACCCGGTTCAACAGCGCGAACGGACCGTGCTGGCGCCGCAGTCCGACCACCGCCCCCCGGTCGGTCGCCTCGGCGGTCGCGACGCCCTCCTCGACGAGGCGCGCCGCGATCCCGACGGTGAGCCCGAGGAATCGGTCCCGCACGGCGTCCTTCTTCTCGGGCTCGACGGTCGTCGACTTCCAGTCCCACGGCTGTCCGGAATGGAACTGGCGCTCGAGCAGCGCGGACGGCGCGTACGCCGGGCCGAAGGCACGGTGGAGGGACGAGTTCGCGTGGAAGGCGATCGGGATGCCCGTCACGTTCATCAGTTCGAACGGGCCGAGCGTCGCGCCGAACAGTTCGCGGCCGACCTCCTCGATCGTCGCGAGGCTCGCGACCCCATCCTCGGCGAGGCGGGTCGCCTCGTTCAGGTACGGCACGAAGAACCGGTTCACGCAGAACCCGGCGGCGTCGCGGGTCTCGATCGGGACCTTCCGGAGCAAGTAGCAGAACCGCTCGAGCTCCTGGAGGGTCGCGCGGTCGGTCGACGCGCCGCCGATGATCTCGACGAGCTTGTTGATCGCCGCGGGGTAGAAGAAGTGGAGGCCGGCGAACCGGCCGGGGTGCGGGAATCCTTCCGCGAGCTCCGTCACCGAGAGGGACGAGGTGTTCGTCGCGACGATCGCCTCCGCGTCCACGAGCGGCGCCACGTCGTGGAAGAGCGCCCGCTTCACCGCCATCTCCTCGAAGACGGCCTCGACCACGAGGGACGCCCCGCGGACGGCCTCCGCGAGGTCGGTCGTGAACGTGATCCGGCGCAGGACTTCGTCGCGGCGCGCGGGCGAGATCTTCTTCCGGTCGATCGCCCCCGCGAGCATCTTCTCGATCAGCCCGCGACCGCGGGCGACCGCCGCGGCGTCCACGTCCCGGACCCGGACCTCGAACCCGGCCTGCGCGGCCGCCTGCGCGATCCCGCTGCCCATGTTCCCACCGCCCAGCACCGCGACCACCGCGGGCGGATGCAGCGACGTAGCCCCCATGGAACGACTCGGAGGAGACCTCCCGGCGGCGGACGACGGCCCCCGGCTAATAATGATTCGCGGGTCGGCCGCGGAGGGACCGCCCTTATCCTCGCGACGGTCCCCCCCGGCATGGCGGACGACCGGGAGCTCGACGTCGCGGCCGCGCTCGAGGTCGAGCGCCAGTTCGTCCTGACGCTCGGGGGCTACGCGCTCGAGATCCCGGGCGCCTACCTCGTCACCCACGAACGGATCGGCGCGCCGCGCTTCAACTTCGTCCAGGACGTCGGCGTCGGCGCCGAACGCCAGACGGCGTTCTTCGAGCGCGCGCTCGACCACTACTTCCAGCGGGCCCTCCGGCCGACGTTCCGCGTCGCGCGCCCGCCCGCCGACCACCTGGACCGGGGCCTGCGGCGTCTCGGGTTCCGCCCGCGTCCGGCGCCCCTGGCGCTGATGCTCGGGGCGCCCGCGGCCGTCCCGGCCGGGGACGCGACGTTCGACGTCCGTCCGATGGGGCGCGACGAACTCGACGACGTGGCGTCGTTCTGGGCCGGGGCGGCCGAGCGCCCCGAGTTCCGGGCCGCGCTCGAGGTCGCCTGGAGCCATCCGAACCCCCAGGAGCGCCTCGCCCCGCTCCTCGCGGCGAGCGGCGCCGAGACGGTCGCCTGCGCGCTGGCGTACCGCTACCGCGGCTCGGCGGGGATCTTCGGGGTCGCGACCCGCCCCCTCGCCCGGGGCCGCGGGGCCGCGTCGGCGCTGGTCGCCTGGACCGTCGCGAACGAACCCGCGGGCCCGGCGGAGCGGTACGCGATCTTCGCGGACTCCGAACGGCTCGCGACCCGCCTCGCGCGCCTCGGGTTCCGCACCGCGCGCGAGTACCGGGAGTACGAGCTCCCCCGGGACGCCGAACTCGCGCTCCCCCCGCCGACCCCGGTCGGTCCGCCGCGCTGGCGGCCGCCGCGCGCAGGGGCGACGCCCGAATCCAGCGGGCGCGGCTAGTCGCGACGCAGCCCGTCGAGCTTCATCCGCTGCTCGAGCGAGGCGATCGTGCGCGTGGTCGTCACGACCGTGTCGGCGTTGAGCGAGATCGAGTCGATCCCCTTCCGGACGAGGAACTCGGCGAACTCGGGGTAGACGCTCGGCCCCTGCCCGCAGATCCCGACCGTCCGCCCCTCGGCGTGCGCCCCCTCGAGGAGGAGCTCGATCGCGCGCTGCACCGCGGGGTCGCGCTCGTCGAAGTACCCCATCCGGCCGAGGGTCTCGGAGTCGCGGTCCGCCCCGAGGACGAGCTGCGTGAGGTCGTTCGACCCGATCGAGAACCCGTCGCAGTGCTTCGAGAATTCGCGGGCGAGGAGCGCCGTGGACGGCACCTCGGCCATCAGGTAGAGCTTGAAGTCGCGCGACCGCTTGAGGCCGGCGCCGCGCATCATCTCGGCGATCTCCTCGAGCTCCCAGGTGTTGCGGACGAACGGGAGCATCACCATCGCGTTCTTGAGGCCCATTTCCGAGCGGACCCGGTGGATCGCCTCGAGCTCGCAGAGGAACGCCGGCTTGTAGACGGCCGAGATGTACCGGGAGCAGCCGCGCCACCCGATCATCGGGTTCTCCTCCTCGGGCTCGAACTCCTCGCCGCCCGGCATCCCGCGGTACTCGTTCGTCTTGAAGTCGGAGGTGCGGATGATGACGGGCCGCGGGTGGAACGCCTGGCAGACCTTCCCGATCCCGTCCGCGAGGCGCCGGACGAGCTCCTCCTTCCGTCCCTTCTTCAGGAGGGCGAGCGGGTGCTCGCGGACGTGGGCGGTGAAGATGAACTCGATCCGGAGGAGGCCGACGCCGGCGACCGGCAGGCGGGCGTACTCCTCTGCCTTCTCCGGCACCCCGACGTTCACGAGTATCTTGGTCGCGGTGACGGGCGCGGCCTCGTGCCCGGCACCGGTGGCCGCGACCGGCGCCGACGCGCCCGCCGACGGCTTCGCCTTCGCCCGCGCGCCCCGGTAGACGGAACCGGTCTTCCCGTCGACCGTGACCTCCGCGCCGTCGGTGATCAGCCGCGTCGCTTCCCGCGTGCCGACGACGCAGGGGACGCCGAGTTCGCGGGAGACGATGGCGGCGTGGCAGGTCATCCCGCCTTCGTCCGTCACGATCGCGGACGCCTGGCTCATCGCGGGCACCATGTCGGGCGTCGTCATCGTCGTGACGAGGACCTCACCGGCCTTCAGGCGGTCCAGCTCGGCCGGTCCGCGGAGGATCCGCGCGATGCCCGAGGCGACGCCCGGGCTCGCGCCGAAGCCCCGCAGGATCGGGGCGTCGTCGGACGCGGCGCTCGGGCCCTCGGCCGCGGTCGGCGCCGCGGTCGACGTGGGGATCGTCGTCACGGGCCTCGCCTGGACGACGTAGAGGGACTCGGGGTCGGCGCACCACTCGACGTCCATCGGACGCCGGTAGTGCGACTCGATGACCCGCGCGAGCGAGACGAGGCGCTGGAGCCGGTGGTCCGGGAGCTTCTGGCGACCCCGCTCGGCGGACGGTACCTCTTCACGCCGGTTCCCCCCGCCCTCCGCGCGGACGATGCGCACGTTCTGCTCCGATATCTGCTTGTGGATGACCTTCAGGCTGGCGCCGTCGATGACGTAGTGGTCGGGCGTGACCTCCCCGCCGACGATCGCCTCGCCGAGGCCCCAGCCGGCCTCGACGATCATGTGGTTCTCGCCCGTGTTCGGGTCCTTCGTGAACAGGATTCCGGAGACGGTCGCGTCGACCATCTTCTGCACGAGGACCGCGAGGCGGACCGCGGCGTGGTCGAATCCCTTCCGCTGGCGGTAGACCAGGACGCGGGAGGTGAAGAGCGACCCCCAGCATTTGCGCACCGCCGAGAGGATGTGCTCGACGCCGGTGACGTTGAGGTAGGTCTCCTGGAGCCCGGCGAACGACGCCCCCTCGAGATCCTCCGCCGTCGCGCTCGAGCGGACCGCCGAGAACCGCACCCGGTGGTCCTTCACGTACTGCTCGTACCGGTCGGCGATCGTGCGGCGGAGGTCGGAAGGGAACTCCGTCGACTCGAACGCGGAGCGGATCCGCTCCGCCGCGGCGTCCACGGTCGCGGGTTGGCTGACGTCAATCGCCCCGAGCGCCGCGGGGATGATCTCCTTCAGCGCAGTCGCATTGACGAACGACTGGTACGACTCGGTCGTGACGACGAACCCCGGCGGGACCGGGAGTCCCTCCCGAATGAGCTCCCCGAGCTTCCCCGCCTTGCCCCCGACGAGCGGCAGGTCGCTCGCCGACGTCTCCTCGAGGTTGACGACCAGCGGCACGGTGCGTCACTCCGACCGGTGTTCGAGGTCGAAGGCGCGCAGGTCGGCCGACGGGGAGAACGGGTGCACGACGTGCGACTCGGCCACGCGCCAGGAACCGGACGAACCGAGTGCGTTCACGATCGCCTCCGTTCGCTCCCGCACTTCCGCCCGGGGGGTGACCTCGTAGTAGTGAATGTGACCCGACGGCCGGACGACGGGCGCGACCTGGGGTAGGTACTTAATCCCTTCGTGCGGGAGGTTCAGCACCGCTCGTTCCACCGGTCCGGCCGAGGGAAGGAACTCCTCGATCCGGGCGACCAACGGCGTCACGCGCGGGCCCCAGGGATACCGCGCGAGCGTCCCGCGGAGCAGGCCGATGGCCGCGGAGTTCGCGTCCACGGCCGTGACGGAGCGGGCCCGCCCGTCCCGCGCGATCGTCGCCGAGAACGGTCCGACGCCGCAGCACAGGTCGAGGACCCGGTCGCCGGTCGCGACCGACTCAGCGACCTCCGCGTGCTCCCGGGCAAGGCGTGGGGAGAAGTACGCCACCGTTGGGTCCACGTCGAATTCGATGCCGTTCTCCCGGTGACGCGTGGCGAACCCGCCGCCCCCCGCGATCCGCTCGACCGTGCGGGTGCGCGCGTCGCCGTGGACCCCCCGGTCGGCCCCGACCGCGCGCGCTCCCGGCACGAACGCGAGCAGGGCCGCGCCGATCTCGGCGCGTCGCGCTTCCCACTCGGCCGGGATCCGGATCAGCACGACGTCGCCGATCACGTCGAACGATCGCGGCAACCGGGCCCGGTCCTCCGCGGAGCCGGACAGCAGCGCGCGATAGTCGCTCGGACCGGCCGCCGGTATCGGCTCGAACTCCCGGACCTCGACCCGGCCGCCGGGCGGCGGAGCGACTTCGGCACCGTCCCGCAGCGGGATCGCGACCTCGGCGAGGTCCGCGAAGATCGCGAGGTCGGTGCGGAGCCGCTCCGACTCCGCCAGCACGCGGCGGACCCGTTCCCCGTCGCGCCGGGGCACGACGAGGGCCCGGCACTTCATGCCGGATCCGGACCGGGCGCGAAGAGGCGGGGCAGCACGTCGGCGCCCCGTCCGGTTCCGAGCGCCCCCGTGCGCGCCGCGGACTCCCCGAACTTGACCTTCTCGCCGGGGGAGCGGGCCGAGACACCGGCCCCGACGAGCAGGAACGGCACGGGGTCGTCGGAATGTCCCCGCAGCACGGCCGGCGTGGCGTGGTCGGCGGTCACGGCGATGCGGACCCGGCTCAGGTCGAGCCCGTCCAGGAACGGACCAAAGAACGAGCGGTCGATCGACTCGACGATCTCCTTCTTCAGGACAGCGTTCCCGTCGTGGCCGGGTTCGTCCGGTCCCTTGAGATGTACGTAAACGAACGGGAATCGGGTGACCAACTCCCGCGTAGCCCGGGCGCGCTCCGCGTAGCCGCGGTCCCGGTCCGGGCCCATCGGTCCAACGTACCGGTCCTCGAGACCGAGGACGCGGGCGATGCCCCGCTCCACGGGCATCTCCGTCAGGGCCGCGCCCGCGACGTGGTGCCACTCCGCGAACGACATCGGCCCCCGCTTCCCGTACTGTCCGGCGTTGCGGACGAGCAGTGCGTTCGCGATCTTCTTGCCCGCGAGCGCGCGTCGCGCGTTGATTCGATGACCGGCGAGGACCCCCCCGGACCGGTCCAGGAACTGATTCACGGCGCGGGCCGTCCGCTCCGCTTCCGGCGACGCGTCGAGCGGCTTCACGTCCAGGATCCGGGGGGACTCCGGTCGGGTCGCCTGTCCCATCCCGCCGACCTTCTCGTAGAACGGGTCGGCGTTCGAGATCTCCGCGGACAGCGGGCCATCCCGCGTCGGGTGAAGCCAGAGGACGCCGCGGTGTCCGACGGTCGCCCGGACTTCCGCGCGGATGCCGAGGTCGGCGAGGAGGTCGGCCGCGGTGAGCGC
>JASHPZ010000038.1 GCA_030037815.1 Thermoplasmata archaeon
TCGACCGGATCCGCCCGCCCATCCGACCCGCGCCGCGCCCGAGAAACCCCGCGCGACCGGCCCCGCCAAGAAGGAACCCCCCGCGCCCGCGCCCCCCGTGGTCGCCCCGGACGACGCGGGAGGCGATGCCGCCGCCGCGCCCCCCCCGCGACCGAAGCGCGCACGGGACGACGAGCCGCGCCTCTGACGTCGCGCCCGACGGCTCGACTCCTCCCGCACCGCCGGAGCCGCGCCTCAGGGTCTTATAGTCGACCAGACATCTTCACCGACCGGTGCATCGATGACGGGCGCGCCACCGGCGATGAAACCGCTCGGAAACCGCTGGGGACCGTGGTTGCTGACGGGGTTGTTCCTCGTCGCCGCGGTGATCCTGTTCCTCCTGGTGTACGAGGCCCTCCCCGCGAACCAGCACTTCGACGCCCTGATCGTCATCGGGGTGCTGGCGCTGTTCCTCGCGCTCGGGTCGTACCTGGCGGAGTCGTTCTCCCGCGAGCCGACCGCCCAGCGTTCGCTGGCGTGGGGCTTCTTCGGGATGGGGTTCGCCGTCCTGTTCCTCACGGTCGGGCTCGGTCCGACCTACGGGGTCTTGAACGTCACCGGTCAGTTGTTCGGCCTCCTGATCCTCGTGGTCGCGCTGATCGTCGCGGTCGTCTTCATCGGATGGCGCGGGCGCGCCCTCCGGGCGACCGAGAACGAGGAGGTCTCGCGCGCCGCCTGGCGGCAGGAGACGCCGCCGAACGCGTTCACCTACGCCGCCGCGAACTCGCCGAGCGTGCCGACGACGGCGCCGCCGCCCGCGTCGAACGATCCGCCCCGGAGCCCGTAGGATGGCGGGCGCTCCTCCGGCCGCGCCGCCTCCGCCGCCGCCTCCCACCGCGGCGTCGTCCTCCGCCCTCACCTGTCCGAAGTGCGGGACGGTCGCGCCGGCCGGCGCCCGGTTCTGCAACGCGTGCGGGTCGTCGCTGTTCGTCGCCAGCGGATCCTCCACGGGCACCGCGGCCCCCGCCGGCAGCCCGCCGGTCGACCTCCGCCAGAAGGTGGAGAACGACCGGGGGACGCTGAAGCGGCTCCAGTTGCTCGTGCCCGGATTCCGCGGGTACCGACAGGCCGAGGACATCCGGGAGGCCGACAGCCTCCTGCGACTCCAGGTCGCGGACAAGGTGAAGAACGCCCGGGCGACGCTCGAGAACGCCCGCTCCGCGCTCACGAACGCAGGCCAGTTCGCCGCACTCAACGACCTCGCCCCGCTGGTCGCCGACCTGATGACGCTCGAGGGCCGGATCCGCCACGGCGAGCAGGGGTACACCGGCATCTCCCCGGCCGTGCGCGCGAATCCGCAGCAGCTCGACCGACTGTACGAGTACGACTACGGGTTCGCGAGCGCGGGCGACCAGCTGAGCCAGACGGTCGCCCAGCTGCCGGGGCTCCTGATGGGGTCGGCGGCCAACCCCGCGGCCGTGCCCGGGGTGCTCGCGACCGCGCGCACCCAGGTCAACCAGCTCGACCAGGCGTTCAAGGCGCGGATCGCGGTCGTCGAAGGGACGCGCGTCTCGTAGGAGAGAGGAGGTCGACGATGGTCACGAACAATCCGATTCCGGCGAAGGGCGGGAGCCTCATCGGGGCGACCACGGTCAACTGGGAGGACGTCTACAAGGGCCCGAACGTGATGTGGCGCGTCCCGCGCAACATCCACTGGGGCGACAACATCGTCGTCCGCGAGGACGAGATCGCCGTCTTCTACCGCGACGGGAAGGTGCTCGCCTACCTCGACAAGCCGGACCGGTACGCGCTGACGAGCATGAACACGCGGCTGGTCGGCGGGGTCATCCAGGCGCTGTCGGGCGTCCGCCAGGAGGCGGAGGTCTACTATCTCCAGAAGCGCACGCTGGACGGAAAGTTCGGCAGCGCCGAGCCGTACGTGTTCCGCGACCCCGACTTCGGGCTCGTGAACCTCCGCGTCTTCGGTTCGTACCGCTGGCACGTCGCCGCGCCGGACAATTTCATCAACCAGTTCGTCGGGACGTTCGGCGCCGTGACGACGGGCGACGTCGAGGGTCGCCTCCGCGACCAGATGGTCATCCTGGTCTACAACACGCTCGGAAAGCTGAAGGAGCAGGGGACCCGCGTCACCGACCTCGCGAGCTCGCTCTCCACGATCGAGCAGGCCGTCCTCGGGTTCGCCCCGCAGCACTTCGCGCCGTTCGGCGTCGAGGTCCAGCAGCTCCAGGGCCTTTCGATCAATCTTCCGGACGACGTCCAGAAGGCGGTCAACACCCGCTCCGAGATGGGCGTCCTCGGCGTGAACTACATGCAGTACCAGGCCGGGCAGGCCCTCACGACCGCCGCCGCGAACCCCGGAGGCGCCGGGAGTCTCGCCGGCGCCGGGGTCGGGCTGGGCGCCGGACTCGGGATGGGGTACGGCATGACCGGCTCGATGCAGAGCATGTACGCCGGCGGCGGCCCGAGCACCCCGTGCCCGAAGTGCGGAGCGCTCGTACCGCCCGGCACGCGGTTCTGCCCCAGTTGCGGGCAGGCGATGGGGGCGCCGAGCGCCCCGGCCGCGACGGGCGCTCCGTGTCCGAAGTGCGGCCAGCCGGCCCCCGCCGGCGTCAAGTTCTGCCCCAACTGCGGCGCCTCGCTCGCGCCGCCGCCTCCCCGCAAGTGCCCGAAGTGCAATCAGGACGTCCCGGGCACCTCGAAGTTCTGCCCGAACTGCGGCGCGGCGGTTGGACCGTAGGGCGCGGCGCGGGTTTCGGCAGAAGAGGTCGGCGGAATGATCTACTGTGTCAAGTGCGGGACGCAGCTCCCCGACGACGCGCGGTTCTGTGCCAAGTGCGGCACGCCCGTCCCGACGGTCGCCGGCGGAGGCGGGGGCGCCCCCGCGGCTCCCGCGTCGAAGCCGCCGCTCGCCGCGGCCGGCGTCCAGGAACTGAAGTGTCCCTCCTGCGGGGCGCCGATCAAACCGACGTTCGGGGACATGGTCATCAGCTGCGAGTACTGCGGCGGCTCCGTTACGCTCGGCGGCGACGGCTGGAAGCAGATCAACAAGCACACGATGCTCCCGATCAAGGTCGCGGGGCGGGACGACGCGCTGAAGGTCGTCCACGGATTCGTCGACCAGGGGTTCCTCCACCGCCACGCGATGGAGGAGTCGAAGATCCTCGACGAGAAGCTCTCCTACGTGCCGTTCTGGGTCCTCCCCGCCTCGGCCAGCACGACCTACCAGTACCAGGCGGTCGCGACCAGCGTCGGGGCGACGGTCGGGACGATCGCCGCGGCGTCGCTGCTCGGGAACGCGCTCGGGGGACGCGGCGGGACGACCGTCATCCCGATCATGGGCGGTCCGGTCGTCAACCCGACCCGCGCCGAGACGATCTCGGGCCAGTACGAGTACCCCGTCATCGCCGTCAAGGCGATGACCGAGTACCAGCCGAAGGACTACCAGTTCCAGCTCGGCGCGCGCACGCTGTTCGACAAGAAGCAGATCGCGGACGGGACGCCGGTCCTGAACGGCGACGTCGGCGAGGACGTCGCGCAGCACTCCGCCCAGGCGTACGTCCAGCTCCTCCAGTCGGAGCAGGCGCACAAGAAGCACGGGATGATCTCGAACCTGAAGACCGAGGTCACGGTGTCGGAGGGCGAGCTCCTCCACGTCCCGATCTGGTACTTCCAGTTGGAGCGCAAGGGCCAGAAGTCGCTGGTCCTCGTGGACGCGCACGCGGGCCGCATCATCCGCACGATGTGAACGGGGCTTTCCGCCCGCGTCGAGGGCTTAAGACCCCCGAGCCGCTCGTCGCCTCCGGATGCGCACCCCGACGACCGGCGTCCTGGTCCTCCTCTCGATCGCGCTCCTCGTGGCGAGCGCCCTCGCGGTCGGGCCCGAAGCCGCGGGTGGGCCCTCGGGGCTTTCCCGTCCCGCCTCCGGTGCCCCGTCGCACGCCGCCGCCGTACCGGCCCCGTCCTCCGCACTCCCGGCGGGACCGCCCGCCGGGCCCGACCTCGCCGTCGCCGCGACGCTGCTCCTCAACTACAACACTTCAGAGCCCGGCAACTTCCCGTACCGGGCCAGCCAGTGGGTCGTCGGACCCCCGGCCGTCGACCCGGCGGACGGCTGGGTCTGGCTGCCGCAGCAAAGCGGCGGTGACGTCGCGACCGCGCCGGACTTCGCCCCGGCGGTGGCCTACGACCCCGCCACGAACGCGTTCGTCGGCGTCGCGAACGCGCTCGGCAACCTGACCGCGATCCAGTACGTCCCGTCCGACCACGAACTCTACGGCGTCGACCCCGCGAACGACTCGGTGATCCCGTTCGACCCCACGACCATGCGCGAGGCGGGGCCCGCGATCCCGGTCGGCCAGGACCCGAGCGCGATCGCGTTCGACCCGCAGACCGACCTCCTGTTCGTGGCGAACCGCGCCTCGAACAA
>JASHPZ010000039.1 GCA_030037815.1 Thermoplasmata archaeon
ACGTCCCGATGACCGACAGCGAGGTCGAGGACATCTCGTGCGACGGGGTCGGCATCCCCCTGTACATCTACCACCGCAAGTTCGGGTCGATCCGCTCGAACCTCAAGTTCCAGGACGCGAAGGAGCTCGATGACTACGTCATCTGGCTCGCGCAGCGCTCGGGCAAGCACATCTCCGTTGCGAGCCCGATCCTCGACGCCACCGTCCCGGACGGCTCGCGTCTCCAGGCGACCCTCGGAACGCACGTCACGAAGCGCGGCAGCTCGTTCACGATCCGTCGCTTCCGGGACAATCCGTTCACGCCGGTCGATCTGCTGAAGTTCAAGACGATGAGCCCGGAGATGATGGCGTACCTCTGGATCGCCATCGAGAACGGGCAATCGATGATGGTCTGCGGGGGGACGGCGAGCGGGAAGACGACCACGCTCAACGCGACCCTGCTCTTCATCCCGCCGCAGATGAAGATCGTCTCGATCGAGGACACGCGCGAACTGAACCTCCCGCACGAGAACTGGGTCCCGTCCCTCACGCGCGCCGGGTTCGGCGCGAAGAACTTGGTCAGCGGCAAGGCGCCCGGCGAGATCGACATGTTCGACCTCCTCGCCGCCGCGCTCCGCCAGCGCCCGCAGTACCTGATGGTGGGGGAGGTGCGCGGCGCCGAGGCGTTCATCGTCTTCCAGGCGATGGCGACCGGGAAGACCTGCTACACGACGTTCCACGCGGAGAGCGTCAGCGCGATGGTCCACCGGATGGAGAACCCGCCGATCACGCTGCCCCGCTCGCTCGTCTCGGCGCTGAACCTGGTGCTCCTCCAGCGCCAGGTGAAGGTCGGCACGAAGATGACGCGGCGCGTCCAGTCGCTCACCGAGATCGTCGGGCTCGACCCCGAGACGAACGAGCTGATCACGAACTCCGTCTACTCGTGGAACCCGTCCGACGACACGTTCCTCTACTCGGGCCACTCGTACATCTACGAGCGGGTCGCGCTGATGAAGAACTGGTCGATGAAGGACATGGAGAAGGAGGTGCGGAACCGCGTCGAGATGCTCGACTACATGATGGCGCGGGACGCCCAGGCGACGCGGGCGCATCCGTTCACGCACCGCGACGTCGGCCAACTGGTCGCCTTCTACTACAAGGAGCCGCAGAAGGCGCTCGCCGAGGCGCGCGAGTTCGCGGCGAAGCCGAAGGCGGCCCCTGCCCCGGCCCGGTAGGTTGATTCGGCCGGGCCCCTCCCGGACCCGGCATGCCCTCGCGCCGGCGGCCGTACGCGCGGATTCCGTACCCGGAGGGCCTCGGCGCGGTCGAATTGTGGGCGGGGGACGCGCTCGAGGAGATGCCGCGGCGGCTCGCGGCCGGCTCGGTCGACGTCGTCGTGACGAGCCCGCCGTACAACCTCGGGGTCGCCTACGGGAAGTACGCGGACGACCGGCCCCGCCCCGAGTACGTCCGCTGGGTTGGCCGGGCCGCGGCGGCGGTCGACCGGGTGCTCGCGGAGGACGGGTCGTTCTTCCTGAACGTCGGCGGCCCGCCGTCCGACCCGTGGCGCCCGTGGGACGTCGCGCGGGCGGTCGCGGAGCGGTTCGTCCTTCAGAACGTCCTCCACTGGGTGAAGTCGATCGCGATCGACCGCGCGGCGGCCGGCCGTTCGAGCGGCCTCCCGCGCGACCTCGCGGTCGGGCACTACAAACCGCTCGTCTCCCGCCGGTACGTGCACGGGGCGCACGAGTACGTCTTCCAGTTCACGCGGTCGGGCGCGGTGCCGATCGACCGGCTCGCGGTCGGGGTCGCCTACTCCGACCCGTCCAACGTCGGGCGGTGGCGCCGGGCGTCGGGAGGGGTCCGCTGCCGCGGCAACACCTGGTTCCTCCCGTACCCGACCATCCGCTACCGGGCCCGCGACCGGCCCCATCCCGCGACGTTCCCGCCCGAGCTCCCCGAATGGTGCGTGCGCCTCCACGGGGTCGCGCGGACGCGGCGGGTCGCCGACCCGTTCGTCGGGATCGGCGCGACCGCGGTTGCCGCGGCCCGGCTCGGCGTACCGTGCGCCGGCTTCGACCTCGACCCGACGTACCTCGACGTGGCGGCCGAGCGGGTCCGCGCCGAACTCGCGACCCGCGCGTCGCCGGCGGCCGGACCGGGGACCGCCGGTTAGGAGGAGCCGCGCGGCGGCGCGTCGTCGTTCGGCGGCGGCGTCCACTCGCGCATCGGGGTCCGCTTCACGCCCGCGGCGACCGCGAACGCGTTCTGCGTGCCCGTCTTCGCCTTCTTCCCGGCGAGGACGACCCCGTCCCGGACCGCGCCCGCGGCGCGGACCGTGCCGGTGCCGATCGCCGTGCCGGCGTCGTGGATCCGCTGGGGCGTCTTCCGCGCCTCGGTCGCGATCGTGCGGCCGACGTTCGAGAATCCGTCCTGGATGTCGAGGGCGAGGTACTTCGCCTCCTTTGCGGTCGAGTTCCCGAGCTTCTCGATCTTCGTGTCCAAGTCCGCGAACTCGCGCGCGAAGTCGCGTCCGAGCCCGCCCGCCGCCCGCCGCATCTCGGCGAGGTGCTGGCGGAATTGTGCCTGTTCGCGCGTGTCCGTCATGGCCGCTCGGCGGAGCTACCGCCGGAACCGGGTGATAAAGGTTCGACTCGAGCGGAAGGGCCGGGCCGGGACTACCCGCCCATCCGGCGGTCCGCGCGCCGGCGGCGGCCGCGACCGCCCGCCGGGGCGGCCTTGGCGGGAGGCGGCGCGGGGGCGGCGACCCGACGCTCGGTCTCCGTCCCGTGCGCCCACCGGACGAGCAGCTCGACCCCGAGCCGGGTCGGCTCGGTGACGACCATCTCGCCGCCGAGCGTGCGGGCGATCGACCGGGCGGCGACCTCGTACTCCGGGTGCTCCGACTTGAGGAGGAGGACGGTCGACTTGAGCGGCGTCACGGTCGCGAGCTCGCGCGCCCGCTCGAGCGCCCGTTCCATCGCGACGTCGAGCGCGCCGCTCCGCACGCGTCCGTCCTCGTCGGTGTACGCTTCCGGGAGCCCGTCCGTGATTAGGTAGACCTCGCGCCGGCTCGCCCGGGAGGCGCGGAGGAGAAGGTGGGCCGTGCGGAGCGCCTCGGCGGTGTTGGTGAACGCGCCGGCGGGGCACTCCCACAGTTCGACCAGGTCGAGGACCCGGACCTCGTTGTCGAACGCGAGGAGGTCGACGGTCGCGTCCGGGTAGCGGCGGCGGACCGCGACGTAGAGCGCGAGGAGGGCCTTCTTGGCCGCCTCGAGCTTCCCGTTCTCCGCCATGCTGCCCGAGCGGTCGAACGCGAGCACGACGTGCACGCGCTCGGCCGTCACCTCGCGGTAGACGTAGCTGGTCGACTCGTCGATGTGGCGGAGGCCCGCGAGCCGGGCCTCGAGGAGGGAGCCCGGCACGTCCAGATGCGCGACCTCCTCGGGCCGTCGCAGCCGAGCCTTTTCGTAGATGCCGGTCGACCCGCCGCCGCGGAGCGACAGCCGCAGGTCCCCGGGGAGCTTGCGGCTCTCTTCCTCGAGGAGCAGGCGGGCGAACCGTTCGACCAGGCCGTAGGTGACGACCAGTTCGCCCGCGCGCTCCGCGACGAACCCGCGCTCCTTGAGCTCTCGCTCGAGCCGGCGCTCGGTCGCGTCGCGGACCTGGTTCTCCCCGTCCGACTCGGCCTTCTGCCGCGCCTCTGCGCGCTCCGCCTCGATCTGCCGGCGCTGGGCCTCGGCCGCCCGGCGCTTCTCCTCCGCTTCCCGCTCGAGCGTCCGCTCCTGGGAGCGGAGGTCGGACTCGACGCGCTCGGAGAGCTCGTGCCGCTCCGCGTCGTTCATCCGGGCGAGCGCCTCGCCGACCTCCGACGCCCCGAGGGTACGTCCGCCGGCCGCCGGGACCGCGAACACGACCCGGCGCCCGGAAGGGGGCTCGGGCGCGGGACGGGTCCGGCGGCCGAACAGGCCGCGGAACCACGCCGCGAGCCGTCGGAACAGCGCCCGCAGCCGCTCGAGGAACGACGGGGGCGCGGGGGGCCGGTTCCACGACGCATCCGGCAGGAGGAGCGCGCTCCGCACCTCGTCCAGGAACTCCCCGGAGGGCAGGCGCGACCAGTCGACCGCGCGGGCCTGGGCGAGCCGCGCCTCGAGCTCCGCGATCCGTCGGGCGACGTCCGCGTCGTCGTGCCGGTGGACCGCGTCGAGCTCCGCCACCTTCCGGTCGTACTCTCCGACCACCCGCTCGACGCGGCGGCGCACCTTCGAGCGGAGCTCCGCTCGCAGCCGCTCGAGGCGGGCGCGGAGCTCGGGGTCGCTCTGCGCGCGGTCGCGGAGGAGCGCTCGGGCGCCCTCGACCCCCTCCTCGGCGAGCGCCCGGATCAGCGCCGCCCGCTCGACGGCGTCGAGGAGGTCGTCCGAGGTGACGTCGTCCGTGAACGCCGCGCAGTCGGGGAGCTCGACGGCGTCGCTAGAGGGGGGCGTCGTCGTCGTCCTCGGCCTTGCAGGTGAAGAGCGAGAACTCCTCGAGGAGACGGAAGACGTTCACGGCCGCGTCGGTGGGGACGATCGCGCCCGGCGGGTGTTCGCGGTCCGCGACGTAGCGGCTGAACGCGCGGAACCTCGGGAACGTCGTGCCGTCCGCGGCTAGCTGGGCGGTCAGGGTCGCGTCGTCCTTGAGCCGCCGGCCTTCCCCGACGAGCGCCTCCGCGTCGGCGGCGTTCTCCTTCAGCTGGCCCTTGTAGTACCGGCACCAGTAGACCCCCGCGCTCCGCTTCAGCGCCGACGGCAGGTACTGGTCGACGAACTCGGCGACCCGCCGCTCGTTCTGGCGGAACGAGTCGCCGCTGCGGGCGCGGATGCGGCCGCGCATCGCGTGGAGCAGCCCGGACTTCAAGTCCGCGCTGGTCGGGACCGGATGCGCCGCGAGGAGCGCGATCGCGTCGGCGCGCTCGGAGACGTCGATCAGCGTGCGGTTCGACCCGACCTCGCCGACGTCGGGATTGTCCTCGCTCATCCGGAGCCGCCACGCTTCGACCACGCGGACGCCGGCGTCGAGCAGGATCTCGGGCACCCAGTCCTCCGCGAGCTCCGCGCGCGCGAGGTTCACGATGCGGCGGTTGTCGGCGTGCCGCTCGTTGTAGCCGATGTGGAGGCTCGTCAGGCGGTCGGAGAGCGGGTCGTTGATGTTGTCGAGGTCGGAGAGGTTCGACGTGCCGATCGCGACGAACGAGCCCGGGAAGCTCTCCCGGGACTTGGACGGGGTAACAGTACCTTCCTGGAGCGCCTGCAGGAGCACGTTCTGCGTGCCGAGCGGCAGCTTTCCGATCTCGTCGACCAGGAGGAACCCGCGATTCGCCTGGAGGAGTTTCCCGGGCTCCAGCACGAGCGGGCTCATCGGGTCGCCGACCTCCTCGAGCTTCCGCAGGTTGATGTTGCCCGTGAGGTGGTCCGGGAACACCTCCGAGCTCCCCTGGATCCGGGCGAACCCGTACCCTTCCCGGAGGCGGACGAACTCCGCGGGCACCCGGGCGGCGTCGACGGACGACGGGTCGAACCGGCCCAGGTCACCCGACGGGGCAAACCGGCGCCGGCAGATCGGGCAGGGCGGATACCGCCGGGCGACCTCAGGGTCGACCAGGCTCAGCGGGTGGTCGAGGACGGGGCAACCGTCCACGACCCACACGCCCTTCGGGAACAGGGTCCAGAGGTCCTTCGCGAGGCTCGTCTTCCCGGCGCCGGACGGGCCGAACAGGAGCACGTGCGCGCCGGCGACCAGCGCGGCGACGAGGTCGTCATAGGTCGCGTCGGGGAGCACGGTCCGGGGGAACAGCGCCCGCAGCGACTCCGCGCGGTCCAATCCCCTCTTGCGGAGTCCGTCCAGCGTACGGAGGATCTCGTGGCGGAACCGCTCCGCCGGGCTCTCGACGCCGACCTTCGCGGCTCTCAGTTCCTGGGCGGTCGCGCGGGTCCCGACCGACGGATCGCCCTTCGGGTTCGCGGCCACGGCGCGCGGAGTTGGGTTTGGGATATGTAGTTTGCCGAGACGGAGGGCCGAAAATTCGGTCGCTCCGGCCGGCGGTGGGGCCGTCGTCGGCGAATCGGATTTTGGGACCGCGTCACGGTTAAGTAGGGTCCTTCGGTCCGCGCCGCGCGAGCGATGGCCGAAAAGGAGACCGCGAAGAAGACCACCTTGGCCCGGACGGTCAAGGACAAGTGGCGCTCCAAGGTCACCTACAAGGTCCGGGCGCCCGGACTCTTCCAGCACGCGGAGCTCGGCGAGACCGTCGCGACCGAGCCCGAGCAGGTCGTCGGGCGCACCCTCGAGGTGACCGTCCCCGAACTCGCGGGCTCCTCCGACCCGGGGAAGACGCACGTCAAGTTGCGGTTCCAGATCGAGCGGATCTCGGGCGACGGCGTCGCGGAGGCGAAGTTCATCGGGCACGAGCTCACGTCGGACTACGTGCGTCGTCTCGCGCGCCGCAAGCGATCGAAGATCGACCTCTCGGTCACCGTCGTGACGAAGGACGGCGTGCAGGTCGTCCTGAAACCGGTCGCCGTCGGCGAGCAGCGGCTCCAGACCCGCCTGCGGGCCGAGCTGCGCCACCGCATCGTGGAGACGCTCACCGAGGAGGCCAAGCTCCGGTCCTCCCCCGAGTTCGCCCGCGAGATCCTCCAGGGAGACCTCTCGAAGGTCCTCGCCCACGGCGTGAAGTCCCTCTACCCGCTCAAGAAGATCGAGATCCGCCGCTCGGAGGTCCTCGGCGTCATCCCCGACGAGGTCATCCCCGCGGACGCCCCGAGCGCTCCCGAGGGTCCCGCGCCGCCCGAGGCCGTCGCCGAGGGCGACGCCGCCCCGGCCGCGTAGCGCGTCGGGACGCGCGATGACGCCTCCGTTCCCTGTCGGAGTGGCTCAGCCCGGTAGAGCACGGGACTCATAGCGGGACGCGCGCGACGCGTACCGGGAGAGATCCTGGGGCCGGGGGTTCAAATCCCCCCTCCGACATTCTAGGAATCATTATAGATGCCATCAAATTAATGGCTGACACAATGAGCGCAAGCCGGATGACCAGCATCCCGGTACATTCCCAAGTGCTCGAGGAGCTCCAAGCCAGGAAGACGGGCGGAAAGACCTGGGATGAGTTTCTGCTCGAACTGCTCGAGGAGTACGACCCACCCGAGTGGCTGGCCGAGCTGGAGACTCGCCGGAAAGAGGGTCGCTGGCTCCCCGCGGGCGAACTCGAGCGCGCCCATGAGCAGTTGAAACTGCGGGGCAAGTGAGCGGTGCCCACCCGCTACCTCCCCCACGCGAAAGCGAAGGAGGAATTCGCACAACTCCCGCCGCACATCCGCGAGGAGTTCCTGTACGCGATCCGGGGTCTTCTTTTCCAACCCTACCGACCCGGTCCTGGCTACCGGGTCAAGGAGCGCACGGACCACCCGGGGCTCTGGCGACTGCGGCTCTCTTCCTTCCGACGCGTCCGAATGTACTACTCGGTGGATGGAAACACGCTCAGAGTCTACGGATTCGGCCCTCGCGAGGGATTCTATGCACGGCTGCGCCAGACCGACCGGCTTCGCCGGTGACTCCCCGCTTTGCGAGCGGGATCGAAGGGAGACCCCGACTTCCGGACCGCGGGCGGACCCGCCATCCGGCTTGCTGGCAAGCGTGCTGCGGCACGCGAGCCGGCTTTGAAAAATTCCGGACTGTCCCCCTCCGGCACTCCGTGGTGGGCGCGCGAGGGATTCGCGCCGCCCGATACCTGGGCCCGGAGGTCGGGGCCGTCACTCTTCGAGCGAGCCGGCCGCTCGATCGCGCCTTCTCGACCCGAGCGATTCCCTCTCGCCCGACGGAACCGCGACCCGCCCCGAGCGCCGGCGGACCCGGTCCGAAGGACCGGACCCTGAGCTTCATTCCGGGGCGGTGGGCCGCACGTCTCGTCGGATGAAATAGTAAGGAATACTTTACCGATGGGTAGGAAGGGCGACCGAGATGGGCACGATCAGCGCGAAGGGTCAGGTCACCATCCCCAAAGTTATCCGGGAGGCGTTGGGGATTCGCCCGGGGGACAAGGTCCGGTTCGACCTCGAACACGGCGACCGAGCCATCCTGCAGAGGGCCGAACCCTCGTCACTCACTCAGATCTTGGGGCCACTCGGGCCGTCGAAGGAGTCGGCCGTGTCGCAACAGCGGAGGCTCCGGCGTGAGGGGCCCGCGCGTATTCGTCGACACTAACATCTTCGTCTCGGCTCGGAACCCCGGCGAGTCGGGGTACGATGCGGGCCGTCGGCTTCTCGACCGGATCGACTCCGCCGCGGTCCACGGGTAGGTATCGGCCGTCACGATCGCGGAGGTTCGCGCGGGGCTCACGCCGCCCGAAGCCCGCGCGGTGTGGCACGCCTTCCTGAGTCACCTCCTCACCTCCCCCAACTATTCGGTGGAAGCGGTCGACGCGGAGGTCGCTGAGGCGGCGGGGGAGTTGCAACAGGCGACCCGCCTCACCCTCCCCGATGCGCTCATCGTGGCCACGGGAACGGTTCGCAAGGCGACCGCCGTCGTCACGCAAGATCGACAACTCGGACGGTTGCAGGCGGTGCTCCCCACGTGCGGACCGGCGGAAGTCGAGTGAAGGGTTCCCGGGGGTCGGTCCCTGCGCGTCGTGCCGGCGCCGTGCCGACCGGGAGGGGCGTTCTCCCGGAGCGTTCGACCCCCCGCCCTGAGAGGACCGCGCGGGTGGCGAGTTCCGGGCCCGACCCTTCTCGGGATCCCTGACCGTCGAGCTACGTCCGGTGCGCGGGCCCCTCGACGCGGGCGGCGAGCGCCTCCACGACGTCGTCCCCGTCGTTCGGCATCGGGACGCGGCGGTAGTCGATCCCGTGCTCGGCGGCGAACTCGCCGACCAGGACGTCCAGGTCGTAGAGGACCTCGAGGTGCTCGAACACGAACCCGAACGACGCGACGAGCTGGCGCGTCGCCCCGCGCCGTTGCCAGTCGAGCATCACCTCGGTGATGTCCGGGCCGAGCCACGGCTCGGTCGTGTTCCCCGCGCTCTGGAACGTGAACTGCCACTGCTCGAGGCCGGCGGCCCGCGCGATGGCGTCCGAGGTGGCGTGCAAGAGCTCCGGGTACGGGTCGCCGCGGTCGCGCATCCGCTGGGGGAGGCTGTGGGCCGACAGGAGGACGGCGCCGGCCGGAGGGCTCTCCGCGGTGAGCTCCCGCCGGATGGCCCGGCTCCAGTACCCGACCCAGTGGGGGTCCAGGTGCCAGCCGAACCGCAGGTCGACGTCGATCGGGCTCTCGGCCGCGCGGATCCCCTCGGCGACCCCGTCGCGGTACGGCTCGCTGATCCACGTCGAGGCGTACGGGGAGAGCGGGACCGCGACCATCCGGCGCACCCCCGCGCGGGCCGCTTCGGGGACCACGTCGCGCAGCGCCGGGTGCCCGTGCTTCACCCCGAGGAACACCCGCGGACCCGCGCCGTCCCGCGCGAGCCGCCGCTCGAGCTTCGCGCGCACGGAGGCGAGGATCCGATTCTGCGGCGACCCGCCGATGCGCTCGTAGCGCCGGACGTATTCGGCGACCGTCGCGTCCGACGGGCGCTGGCCGTGGAGGACGTCCCGCAGGTATTCCGGAAGGTCGTCGGCCCCGTTCGGGCTCCCGTACCCCATCAGGAGCACGGCCTCGGTCTCCGTCCCGCCCCGGTCCGTCATCGGCGTCGCCGCTCCCGGCCGGCGGCGTGCACGTGTTCGACCAGGTCGTGGACGCGGTCCGGATCGGTCTCGGGGAGAACGCCGTGCCCGAGGTTGAAGACGTGGCCGGTCGGGTCCGGAAGGCTCTCGAGCACCGCGTCGGCCTCGCGCGCGACCGTGCCCGCGTCGGCCAAAAGCGCTGCGGGTTCGAGGTTCCCCTGGAGCGCGACGGACGGGCCGACGCGGGCGCGGACCCGGCCGAGCGGCTCCCGCCAGTCGACCCCGACCGCGTCCGAGCCGAGCCGTCCGAGGAGCTCGGTCAGGTGCGCCGACCCGGTGGAGAAGTAGATCGTCGGCCGACCGAGGTCGCGCAGCGCCGCGAACAGCCCCCGGAGCGGCTCGAGGAGGTGGCGCTCGAACACCCGCGTCGACACCGCGCCGACCCAGGAGTCGAACAGCTGGAGGGCGGCGGCCCCGCAGTCGGCCTGCATCCGGAGGTAGTCGATCGTCATGTCGGTCAGCCGCCCGATCAGACGGTCGAACGTCGCCGGGTCGGTGTACAGGAGTCTCTTCGTCGCGGTGAAGTCGCGCGACGCGCGGCCCTCGACCAGGTACCCCGCCAGCGTGAACGGCCCCCCGGCGAACCCGATCAGCGGCCGTTCCGACTCGAGCTCCCGGAATCGCTCGATGGCCCGCCCGACGAAACCGACCGACGCGCGGGCGTCGAACGCGGTCAGGGCATCCACGCCGGCGCGGCTCCGGATCGGGTCCGGGACGACGGGCCCGACCCCCGGGTCGACCGAGAACGGGACCCCGAGACCGAGGAACGGGAGGGAGATGTCCGCGAACACGACCCCCGCGTCGACGTCGTACCGCCGGACCGGCTCGAGGGTCACCTCGGCCGCGAGCTCGGGCGTGCGGGCGATCTCGACGAGCGAGTGCTTCGCGCGCAGGGCCCGGTACCCGGGCAGGTGGCGTCCGGCCTGCCGCATCAGCCAGACCGGCGTGGTGTCGGTCGCCTCGCCGCGGAGCGCGCGGACGAGTCGGTCGTGGGTCACGTCCGTCGCCCCCCGGCGTCGCGGAACGCCGCCCGGAGCGCGGGCTCCGCCCGGTCTAGGTCGGTCGCCCGATGGGCCATCGACAGGAACGCGGTCTCGAGGGGGGAGGGCGGCAGGTAGACCCCCCCGTCGAGCGCGGCGTGGAAGAAGCGACGGTACCGGCCGCGGTCGGTCCGCTCGGCGTCGCGGAGGTTCGCGACCGGTCCCTCGGCGAAGAAGACCCCGAACATCGAGCCCCGTCGCGCGAGCGTGAACGGTCGCGCGCGCGCCTCCTCGGCGAGCCGGTGGACGCGTTCCTCGAACTCCGCCGCGAGGCGTTCGAGCGCGCGGTAGCGGGGCGGGAGGAGCTGGTCGAGCGCGGCGGCGCCGGCCGCCATCGCGAGCGGGTGGCCCGCGAGCGTGCCGGCCTGATAGACCGGGCCGAGCGGGGCGACCTGTTCGAGGAGCTCGCGCCGGCCGCCGTACGCCCCGATCGGCATGCCGCCGCCGATCACCTTCCCGAGGGTCACGAGGTCGGCGTCGAGGCCGAGCGACTCGTGGACGGTGCCGCGGCGCAGGCGGAATCCCGTGATCACCTCGTCCGCCACGACCAGCGCTCCGTGCCGGTGGGCGAGCGACCCGACCGCGGCGAGAAATCCGGGCTTTGGGGGCACGAGCCCCATGTTCGCGGCGATCGGCTCCACCAGCACCGCCGCGATCGTCGCCGGACGACGCTCGAACACCGCCGCCAGCGCCTCCGCGTCGTTGTATGGCACGACGATCGTCTCGGCGGCGATCGCGCGCGGCACGCCGGCCGAGGCGGGCAACGCCTGGGTGGCCACGCCGGAACCGGCGCGCGCGAGCAGCCCGTCGGAGTGGCCGTGGTAGCCGCCCTCGAAGGTGACGACCTTCGGCCGACCGGTCGCGCCGCGCGCGACCCGTACGGCGCTCATCACGGCCTCCGTGCCCGAGCTGACGAACCGGAGCCGTTCCATGCGCGGCACGGCCCGTCGGATCCGCTCGCCGAGTTCGTGCTCGAGCGGCGACGGGGCGCCGAACGTCAGCCCGTGGACCGCCGCGCGTCGGACGGCCCGGACCACCGTGGGGGGAGCGTTCCCGAGCAGGTTCGCGCCCCACGAGCCGACCAGGTCGAGGTACCGCCGCCCGTCGACGTCGTGCAGGTAGGCGCCGCGGCCCGCGGCGAAGAAGACGGGGTCGCCGCCGACCGCGCGGAACGACCGGACGGGACTGTCCACCCCGCCGACCAGCACGCGGGACGCGCGCCGGGCGAGGGCCCGCGACCGCGGGCCCGGCGACGGCGGGCTCACGGGAGCCCTTCGGCGAGCGCGAGGACGCGCTCGGGCGACGCGCGCAGGCAGGTGAAGATCGGCGTCTCGAGCGCGGTGTACCGGCTGGCCTCGGTCGGACGCAGGTCGTTGACGAGGTCGAGGAACTCGGCCGGGGAGTCCGCCTCGAAGGCGAGGATGAACTCCATGTCGTCGATCCCGAACGAGTAGCCCGTGTGGATGTGCACCTGCGGGTACTTGTGCCCGATCCGGAAATGCTCGCCCATGATGCGGCGGCGCTCCTCCATCGGCAGGCCGTACCACTCACGTTTCTTCACGAACGGGTAGACGAACAGGAACGGCCGGTCGAACGGCCGGCGCCGAACCGCCTCCCCCTCCCCGCCGTGGGCGTGCTCGCCGAGGTACTCGGACCGTCGTGCCATTCCGAGATAGACGTACGCCGTCTCGAGGTACGCGCCGAGCGTCGTCCCCAGGAGCCGCGCGTGGAACTCCTGTATCGGCGCGAGCTCCGGCCCGATCGTCCAGACCAGGAAATCGGCGCTCGCTTTGAGGCCCGCGAGCGAGTACGTCCGGACCGTGAGCCCGGCCGGCGGTGCGTCGAGCACTCGGGCGGCGTCCCGGACCCCCGCCGACCGCTCCTCCCGAGGTCGACGGCGCCACTCCGGCTGGAGCCGGTAGAACGCGTACCGCACGAAGTCGCGGGGTTCGGAGGGGGCTTCCTTCGGGCCCGGGGACGGGGGCGCCGGGAGTTCGCTCATCCCGCGCCCCGGTCCCAGCGAGCGACCTCGCGTGCGTAGTAGGTGATGAGGAGGTCGGCGCCGGCCCGCCGCAACGCCACCAGCGTTTCGTTCACCGCCGCCCGTTCGTCGACGACCCCGGCCGCGGCCGCCGCCTTCAGCATGGCGTACTCGCCGCTGACGTGGTACGCCGCGAGGGGGAGGTCGAACCGCCGCCGCGCGCGGGCGAGCAGGTCGAGGCTCGTCAGCGCCGGCTTGACCATCAACAGGTCCGCCCCCTCCGCGACGTCGGCCGCCATCTCCCGCATCGCCTCGCGGGCGTTGCGCGGGTCCATCTGGTATCCCTTGCGGTCCCCCGCGGCCGGCGCCGACCCTTCCGCCGCGCGGAACGGGCCGTAGAACGCGGAGGCGTGCTTCGTGGAGTACGCGAGGATCGCGGTCGAGTCGAACCCGGCGCCGTCCAGCGTCGACCGGATCGCCGCGACCTGCCCGTCCATCATCGCGCTCGGTGCGACCACGTCGGCGCCGGCGGCGGCGTGGGCCCGCGCGACGCGGCCGAGCCGCTCCGCGGAGGCGTCGTTCGCGACGTCGCCGTCTCTGAGTACGCCGCAGTGGCCGTGCGAGGTGTAGGCGCAGAGACAGACGTCGGTGACGACGACCAGCTCCGGGCTCCCGTGCTTCAGGGCCCGCACCGCTTGGGGCACGGCGCCGTCCGGCGACCACGCGTCGCTTCCTTGCGGGTCCTTCTGGCGGGCCGCGCCGAAGACCAGCACCGACCGGATCCCTTCCTCGGTCAGCTCGCGTGCGACCGGCGCAAGCTTCCGGGGCGAGTATCGAAGGACGCCGGGCAGGCTCGGGATCGGCTCGGCCGGACCGTCCCCCGGCTGCACGAACAACGGATAGACGAGGCGGCGGACCTCGACGTCGACCTCCGCGACCCAGTCGCGGAGGGCGGCCGTCCGACGCAGTCGCCGAAGCCGCACCGGAACGCTCCGGCTCGGCTCCGGCGGCGGGAGGGCGTTACGAGGCGCCATGGCGGAGCACCCGGAGCACATGGCGCGTAAACGGTTCCGGGGCGGACGTCGGGGCGGTCGAGACGTGCCGGAACCCGAGAGAACGGGCCGCCCGACCGGATCGCGGTCCCAGAACGACCAGGGGGATCGTCCGCCGCAACCGGAGGTAGTCGGTCGCGTCGAGCTGGACGCGCAGGGCCTCGAGGGACGACGGGCTCGTCGCGACCAACAAGGCCGAACGTCGCAGCGCGCGAAGCTGTTCCGGCCGGGCCGGCCGCGATGGCGCGAGCCGGTACACGATCCGGTCCTCGACCCGGTGTCCGGCGCGCCGTAAGGCCCGGGAGAGGCCGGTGCCGGCCCGGTCCGAACGGAAGTAGACGACCGAGCGGGGGGTCCCGCGCCGCAACGCACGAACCAACGCGGCGGCGCGTTCCTCGCCCGCCTGGCGGACCGGTCGGGCCCCCGCCTGCCGCAGCGCCCGCGCGGTCCGCGGACCGACCGCCCAGTATTCGACGGCGCCCGCCCGTGG
>JASHPZ010000040.1 GCA_030037815.1 Thermoplasmata archaeon
CGTCGTTCGCGACGAACGCGGGCGCCCCCGCGACGCTCGACACGCCGCTCGCGGACGTCGGGAAGCGCCCGCGTCGCCGCGGCACGACCCGGAGCCTCACGGACTTCGAGTAGCGGCGCGGGACCTCACGGGCCCGGCGGGGGCGTCGCCGCGAGCGGGGCGACGCTCGTCTCGCCGGCCAGCGCGAGGGTCCCCCCGACCACGGCGATCGGGATCCCCAGGAGCGCAACGGCCGTCGGCAGGAGGCCGAGGAACGCGGCCGAGAGGACGAGCGTGAACACGGGGATCCCGGTCATCAGCATCGGCGGCAGGATCAGGCCCGCCCGCTCGATCGCCTCGAAGTAGAGCACCGGGGCGAGGAAGAAGCTCGTCAGCCCCGTCACGACGAGCAGGAGGAACGGCACGGGAGGGACGGTGGCGAGCGCGGCGGCGCCGCCCGGGAGGAGGAACGAGAGCGGGAGCGCGACCACCCCGGCGGCCAGCATCGACTGGCTGACGACGGCCGCGAGCGGCGCGGTCGTCCGCGCGCGGGCGCTCAGGAGGAAGTAGAACGCGACGGTGAGCGGAACGGCGGGGACGACCAGCCACCCCAGCGGCGGGATCGCGGCGAGGCTCCGCCCGCCGACGATCGCGAGCGCCCCGCCGGCGAGGCTCAGGAGGAGCCCGAGCGCGAACCGCGGAGTCGTGACGTGCTCGCGCTGGGCCCCGAGGAGGAAGGCGACGATGACGGGGGTCGCGACCACGTCGCCGATCAGGGAGAGGAGCGACGCGTCCACGGGGCCGGTGAGATACGTCGCCGCGAGGACGGAGAGTTGCATGCCGAGGAGCAGTCCGGTTCGGACCCACGCGCCCGGCTCCGTCCATAGCCGGAGGAAAGCGCGGCCCGCCCCGTGGGTTGCCGCCCAGCCGGCGTAGACCGCGCCGCCGACGAGGAACGGATAGACGAGGACCGCGGACGGCCGGGCGGCCGGCGACGCCCAGAGGACGAACACATAGTACGTCGCCCACGCGAAGGCGGCGGCGAGCGACAGCGCGATCGCGAACGTGCGAAGCCCGCCGGCGCGCACGAGCCCGCCCTACCCGGCTCGCGCGATAACCGTTTGCGCGCGCCGGCCGCCGTCAGGCGTACGACGCGTACCGCAGCCCGTGCGCCGGGACCGCGACGCCCGTGCCGCGCCGGACGTGACCGATGACCCGCGCGTCCGGGGCGCCGGCGCGCGCGAGCCGCCGCGCGACCTCGGGCACCGCGGGGCGGGCGACGATCAGGACGAATCCGACCCCGACGTTGAACGTCTGGAACAGCTCCTCGTCGGGGAGACCGCCCGCCGCGGCCAGCCAGGCGAACAACGGCGGGGTCTCGGGCCAGGCATCGAGGTCGAACGCGACCCGTCCGTTCAGGCGGACGAGGTTCCGGACCCCCCCGCCGGAGATGTGCGCGAGGCCGTGGACGCCCGGAAGGTCCGCGACCGCGTCGACCGCGCGCGTGTAGATCCGCGTCGGCCGCAGGAGCTCTTCGCCGAGCGGGCGGCGAGCGCCCTTCCGCGGCCGCCTAAGGTCGGCCTTCGACTCGCGGACGATCCGCCGGAGGAGCGTGTAACCGTTCGCGTGCGGGCCGACCGACGGGATTCCCAGGATCCGATCGCCCGGTCGGATCGACCGGCCGAGGATCGGGCGTCGGCCGCCCGGGAAGAACCCGACCGCGGTCGCCCCGAGGTCGACGTGCTGCACGAGCTCGGGCACCTCCGCCGTCTCGCCACCGAGGAGCGAACAGCCGGCCGCGCGGAGCCCGCGGTCGAGCCCGCGGCCGATCGCCGCGAACACCCCGGGGTCGGGGCGGGCGCACAGGATCGTGTCGACCAGGCCCGCGGTGCGGGCCCCGACGGCCGCGAGGTCGTTGACGTTCACGCCGACGAGGTCCTCGCCGACCTCCTCCCACCGCCCGAGCTCCTCCGCGAGGATCACCTTCGTGCCGACGGTGTCCGTCGACACCGCGACGGTCGTGCGACCGATCCGGAGCAGTCCCGCGTAGTGACCCGGCGCGGCGACCGGGGTCCCGTGGCCGGGCGCGCCGCGGGGGTGGACCTCGCGGAGCAGCGAACGGAGCGCGGTCGAGATCGACGAGCGGTCGACCCCGCTCGCCGCGTAGGTCCAGCCGGACCTCGGGCGCCGCCCGCTCGGCACGGTCCGGCCACGGTGCGGGCGGTAGATAGCCCCGGGCCTCCGGGGCACGCCTTCTATACCGGTCGCACGATCCCGCACCGATGCCCCCGACCCGCCCGCGCGAGCGCACACCGGCCGGGGACCGGGCGGAGCCGGAAGTCGTCCTCGCCGGGCGCGCGTTCGTCCGGGGTCGGCTGCAGCCGGTCGAGATCGCGATCGGCGACGACGGCCGGATCCTCTCGGTCGGGCGGGTCCGGGACGGCCGCGCGCGGCGCGACGTGGGCGAGCGGGTGATCCTGCCCGCCGCGACCGACCTGCACGTGCACTTCCGCGAGCCGGGGGGCGACTCGGGCGCCGAGACGATCGCGAGCGGCACGGTCGGCGCGGCGCTCGGCGGGGTCACGCTCGTGGGGGAGATGCCGAACACATCGCCCCCGGTCACCGACGTCGAGCGGTACGCGTCGAAACGCGCGCTCGTCGAGGGGCGGGCGGCGGTGGACGTGCTCCTCTATGCGAGCCCGACCGAGCCGCGGGCGCTCCCGAGCCTCGCCCGCGTCGCCGGAGGCTTCAAACTCTACTTGGCGCCGACCACGGGGATCGAATCGCCGCCGCCCCCCTCGGAAGTGGCTCCTCTTCTACGTCGGCTCGCGGAGCTTTCGCTCCCGCTCGCGGTGCACGCGGAGGACCCGGCTCGGTTCCGCGCGGCGGGCGCGCCGCGCGACCCGGCGGGGTGGAACGTGGCGCGCCCACCGGAGGCGGAGTCCGCCGCGGTCGACGCGCTATTCCCGGCGCCCGACCGCCTTCGGTTGCACATCGCCCACGTCACCACCGCCGCCGTCGCCGAGGCGCTCCGAAAGCGCCGGAGTTCGTTCGAGGCGACCCCGCACCACCTCCTGCTCTCGGACCGGTCGGGGGGGGACGCGCGTCACAAAGTGAATCCGCCGCTGCGGACGGAGCGCGACCGGGCCGCGCTCTGGGAGGCGTTCGTCCGCGGCGAGGTGCCGATGGTCGCGAGCGACCACGCCCCGCACACGGCGGATGCGAAGTCGCTCCCGTTCGACAAGGCGCCGTCGGGCGTCCCGGGCGCGGAGACGATGCTCCCGCTCCTCCTGGCGCGGGTGCGCTCGGGCGAGCTCGGGCTCGACCGCCTCATCGCGGCGGCGTGCGACCGTCCGGCCCGATGGCTCGGTCAGCCGACGGGGCGGCTCGCCCCGGGCCACCGGGCGAACCTCCTCATCGTCGACTTCCGTGCGCGGAGCCGCGTCGACGGGCGGAAGCTCGCCTCCCCCTCGGGGTGGAGCCCGTTCGAGGGGTGGGAGGTCGTCCGGCCGCAGGAGGTCTGGAAGGACGGCCGCCCGATCGTCCGAGACGGAGAGTTCGTCGGGCGGACCGACGGGCGCGTCGTGCGGCCCGACTACGCGGGTGGGTCCCCCTAGGGTTTCGGCGGCGCCACTGCCGCCGGGGGGGAGGGAGCGGCCGGCGCCGGTTTCGCGGCGCGCCGCGGCGGCCAGCCCGGGGCAAGGACTCCGGCGACCTGGAGCAGCACGTAGACGACGATGAAGGCGACCACGGCGATCAGGACGTAGTCGAGGTAGCGGAAGTCGGCCGACACGACGCCCCACTGCGCGCGCAGAAGGACCCCCGCATAGAGGAAGGCGACCGTGAACGGGATCGAGCCGATCAGGGTGTACGCCCCGAACCGGACCGCGGGCATCCGCGCGGTCCCCGCCGGGTAGGAGATGTAGCTGCGGACGACGGGGATGACGCGGGCGACCGCGACGGTCGCCTCGCCCCGTCGGGCGAAGAATGCGTCCATCCGATCGAGGTGGCGTTTTTCCAGCCGGAGCGACCCGACGCCGAGGCCCGTGATCCGGTCCCTCCACCAGCGGCCGACAGCGTAGGCGACGAACGCGCCGATCAGGCCGCCGGTCAGCGCGACCCCGAGGGCAGCGCCGAACGAGTAGTCCCCTTCGGCGACCAGGAACCCGGCGAACGGCAGGATGACCTCGCTCGGGAGCGGAGGGACGCCGAAGCTCTCCACGATCATCAGGGCGAATAGTCCGGGCAGCCCGATGGTCGAGAGGATCGTCGTCACGACGTCGATGAGCGTGCCGACCAGCGAGAACGACATCGGGTGGTTCGGCCCCCGCGCTTACGAGCCAGCGGACCCGGGGAAGACGAGACGGAACGGGGTCGCGAGCCGCGCGTTCGTGCGGGCGGGAATGCCGTCGAACTCGAGCGGGGTCTGGCAGCCCCCGCAGGAGACGGCCGGGCGACGTCGACCGAGCGCGATCGAGAGCGCGACCCCGACCTCGATCTCCGAGGGGCGCGCCGGGGCGGACTCGACCGCGCGGCGGAGCTCGGCCACGAGGGCCTCCTCGTCCACCGGCGCCATGCCGACGAAGAGCCGGCGGCCGTTCTTAAAAAGGTAGGGGCCCGCTACGGGCTCGCCTCGTCGTCGCCGTCGGGGCCCGCGTTCGAGCCGTCCGGCTTCTTCGGAGCGCGCTTCAGGATCTCGCCCGAGATCTTGTCGAGCTCGGCCATCAAAGAGTCGATGTCCGGCTCCGGCGCCGTGGCCGCAGCCGCCCCCGCGCCCGCGGCGGCTCC